>NZ_JABXEP010000186.1:0-14573 GCF_013372605.1 Myxococcus sp. AM009 | reverse complement strand
CCCCCCGAGCCGCCCCGGCGCATCCCCTGGCTGCCGGTGGCCACCGCGGGGCTGGGCCTGCTCATCGCGGGCGTGGGCATCGTCTTCTTCCGCTCGCCCGCGGACGCCACGCCGGTCCGGCCGCCGGTGGAGGTGGCCGTGCCACACCAGCCGGAAATCGCGCCCGACGCGCCGCCGACGCGCATCGACATTGCGGCGGCGCGCCACGTGGAGCTGCCCGTCATCACCGAGCCCCCCGGGGCCCAGGTGAGCGTCAACGGAGAGGCGCGTGGAGAGACGCCGCTGCGCCTGGCGCTGGAGGCCGGAGCCGCCCCGGTGTCGGTGACGCTGGCCCTCAACGGCTACGAGCCCGTGACGCGGCAGGTGTCCGCCACGGACGAGGAGCTGCGGCTGGAGCTGCGGCGCTCCGGAGGCGGCAAGCCCGTCACGGCCACTCCGGCCGCCGGGACGAAGCGGTCCACCCACTCCGGCCAGGGCGGCGGCCTGGGCATCAAGACGGGCCGCTGAGCCTCGCGCGGGAAAATCCGCGCGAAATGATTTTCTGAGACGGCGCGCGCGCCGGGCCCTCAGGGGGAGTGGACCCCCTCACAGGCCCAGGCGCCATGACCCCAGAATCCATCCACCGTTCCGCCGCTCCCGCCCCGGGCGCTCCGGGCCGTCGCGTGCCCAAGGCGCTGGCGTGGCTCGCGGGCGCGGCCTTGCTCGTGGGAGGCGTGGCGCTGCTGTCGTCGCGCGGCGGCGATGGCGAGTCCTCCGACGCCGAAGCCGGCGCCGCCGCGGCGTCCCGGAAGGGCGCAGCCGGTGGGCGTGGCCACGGCGGGCGCGCGGGCGCGGGTGGGACACAGGACGAAGAGCCGCCGCCCCCTCGCTTCGATGAGGCCGTGTGCTGGCGCGAGCTGGAGCGCTTCGACGCGGCGGTGACGCTGGAGAACTTCCGCGCGTGGGCCGCGCCGCTGCTCGCGTCGGGGGATTCGCTGGTCGCGGACTACCTGACGGAGCGCCTCACGGAGCTGATTGGCCAGGACCCGGGCCGCGCGAGCGAGGTGCTGTCCTGGGCGCGCACCGCGGGGCCTGACGAGTTCAACGTCCTCCTGACGGCGCTGCGCGGCTCGGAGGCGGTACACCACGCCCAGGTGGCCACCCAGCTCCTGGCGCAGGGCATGGACGCCACGCTCGACGGCGGACGGCGCGCGGGCCTGCTGGCCGCGCTGGACACGCAGAAGCGCTTCGAGCCGGCGGCGCTGGACACGCTGACGTCCTTCGCGAAGGACCCCGTCTCCGGCGAGGCGGGCTGGGCCGCCACGCGCACCATCGCCCGCGTCATGAAGCGCGACTTCGAGGCGAAGGGCAACGCCGCGCCGTACATGGACGCGCTGCTCACCATCGGCACTGAGTCCCCCGATGAGCAGATTCGCTACCTGGCGCTGTCCACGCCCATGCACGCCACGCCCGTGCTGGATGAGCAGACCCGCGCGCAGTACGCGAAGGTGCTCACGCAGGAGGGCAGCCCGGACGGGCGCGAGGCCGCCGCGCACAACCTCTCCATCTCCGGGGACCCCCAGGAGGTGCTGGAGCTGTTCGCCCAGGCCTTCGCCCGGGAGCAGGAGACGTGCGTGCGGTGGGCCCTCTTCCGCTTCGCCGCGCGCGCCTCCGGCCGCGAGGCCCTGCCTGTCATGGCCAACATGGCGATGACCGACCCGCGCTTCCAGCCGCTCTACCAGATTTTCGAGCAGCTCTACGCGAGCGGGCTCCACGACTTCGTCCGGCTCTGGAACAGCCTGCCCGACCAGGACCCCTTCGGCTGCCTCGTCGGTCACGACTGAGCACGGGAGCTCCCATGAAACGCCTCTGCCTGCTGCTCACGCTTCCCCTCTTCCCCCTGCTGGCCACCGGCGCGCACGCGGCCTCCGCCGACGCGCAGCCCGCGCTCCGAGCCAGCACCTGCTCCGTGCGCGGGTTGATGGATGACCTCCGACGCGGGCTGGGGGCCGGCTCGCCGTCCTACCAGCGCTACCTGCGCACCCTGCTGCGCGAGGCCGCCGTCACGCTGCCGGACGCGGAGCTGCGCGACGCCTTCGCGCGGGAGACGGACCCCGTCATGGCCGAGCACCTGGCGGCGGCGCTGGTGGCCCGCGCGGAGCGAGAAGCGGACCCCCAGGCCATGGACGTGGTGGCCCAGCGCGCGTTGCAGGACGCGGACCCGTCCATCCGCGCCGCCACGCTGCGGGCCATGCGGCGCACCGGCGCGCTGGAGCGCACGGGCGACTTGTACGAGCGCATGGTGCGGGACGAGTCCCCCCAGGTGCGCCAGGAGGCGGCGACCAACCTCATCGAGGACAACGCGCACGTGTACGCCGGCCAGTACGGCCCGGCGGCCGACACGGCGGTGACGGCCGCGGTGGCCTCCTCGGACCCCGAGGTGACGGCGCGCATCCTGGACAACCTCTCCACGGAGAAAATCAGCGCGGAGTCCGCGGAGCGAATCACCTCCCTGCTGCGCAGCGACGACGCGAGCGTGCGCAAGGCCGCCGTCAACGCGCTGGGGGGCGTCCCGGCGGAGCAGATGCAGGAAGCCCGCGAGTCGCTGCTCGCCATGTATCGCGAGGAGCCGGACGAAGGCGTGCGCAAGGCGCTGCTCCAGAGCGTGGCCCAGCTCGGCTTCGACGGCGCGATCGCCGACCTCCAGCGCCTGCGGGACATGGACCCGCGCCTGGCGCGGGAGGCCGACGCGTGGATTCAGGTACTCGGCATGGGCCTTCAGGAGTGGAGCCTGCTCCTGAGGGAGAAGCAGCGGTTGCAGCAGGCTCCGTGACAGGCAGTCCACTGAAAGGAACACCTCATGCATAGCAGCACCTGGAAGTCCTCACTGGCGGCGTTGGCCGCGGTGGCGCTCATCCCCGCGTCCGTGACGGCGCACACCGTCAAGGGCACCCACACGGGCTCCGTGACGGCCCTGACCCGCTACAGCAGCGGCACCTTCCACGGCGCGGTGGACATCGGCAGCGGTGGCCGGTGCAACTACTGGGGCGCGGAGACGGGCGTGGTCGGCTCCGTCTACTGGGCGGTGACCATCCGCACCAGCGGCGTCGTCTGCTACGGCAGCGGCAGCGGCAACCAGAACGAGGCGCGCCACGTCTGGAAGAGCGGCTGGACGTTCCGCCAGTGGCACTTCATCAAGACGGCGGACTCCCGCAACCGCACGTGTGACCGCTGCCAGGTGGGCAACATCGGCGGCACCGGCAACTCCACCGGGCCCCACGCCCACCTCCAGCAGGACAAGCTGGGGACGAAGGACACGTCCTGGTACCAGGGCTACGTCAGCGTGGGCAGCTCCGTCACGCGCGCGAAGACCATCGGCGTTCTGGACTGACGCACCGGCCCCGTGGGCCGCCAGGAGGCCCGGACACGTCCCACAGCGGAAGGTCCGGGCCTTCGGCCTCGCGCGAAGGCGCCGCTCAGCCCAGCTTCATGCCCTTGGGGCGGGCCAGCAGCCGTTCGACGTAGGCCTCCAGCGCGGGACGCCCCGTCCGGCTCCCGAAGATGCGCATCCAGATGAACATCGAGCCAATCATCACGTCCGCCGCGGTGAAGCGCTCACCGAACAGGTAGGGGCCCTGGCCCAGCTCGCCCTCGATGACGTTCAGCACCGTCTCGAAGTCCGTCCAGCCCCGCGAGGGCCCCGTGGGCAACTTCATCAGGTGGTCGCCCATGGCGGGCTCCAGCTGCGACGTGGAGTACACCATCAACGACAGGTAGCGCCCCCGGTCCGGGTCACCCGGCTGGGGCGCGAGCCGCGCGTCCGGGAACTTCTCCGCCAGGTAGAGGCAGATGGCCGCGCCCTCGAACAGCCGCGTGTCGCCATCCACCAAGGCTGGCAATTTCCCAGCGGGGCTGATCTTCAAGAACTCAGGCGACTTGTTTTCCTTCTTCTCGAAGTCGACGGGGACGATTTCATACTGCGCGCCGCACTCATCCAGCATCCACTTGGCAATGACGGCGCGGCTTCGGGGGTTGAAATAGAGCTTCATCGTCGGACCTGACCTTTCCGGTGGTGGGCAGCGCTGCGTCCTAGCAGAACAACCGCACGGCGAAGGACCTGCCGTCAGACGCCGATGGTGGAATCGATGCCCATGCGACATGCCCCCGACTGGGCCCGCTTCGCGAGCAGACACTGGGAGCGAACCCCCACGCGGCTGCGGCTGGGCGCTCCGCTGATTTCCCCCGAGCAGGCCTTCCAGGGGCTCGTCTCTGTCAGCGCGCCCTTCCGCCTCGGCACGCCCTTCCGCGCCCTGCCCGACGTGCGCTTCTTCGCGGACACCGCCCGCCTGCGCGCGCCCGGCACGCTCCTGCCCGGGGAGAAGGACGCGGACGCCACCGCATAGCTCCAGCGCGTCAGCCGAAAGCTCGGCGCGGCGCGCGGCTTCCAGTGCTTCGTGGAGCAGCCGCTCATGCTGGACTACGCGCAGTGGGAGCGCGTGCGCGCCTTCGTCGACGGCGTGCTGGCCCAGGTCGGTGTCCCCGTGCTGCCCATTGTCAGCGACCTGTGGCTGGGCCGCTTCGGCGAGCCGCCGCAGGGCGCCGCGCGCCGGGAGCACCATGCCCGCTTCACCGCGCTGCGCGCGCGCCAGTGGACGAAGGACGCCCGCAAGGCCCGGACGGTGGAGGCCCAGGCCGGGGACGTGCTGTATGCGCCGTCCCACGTCTGACAGGAGGAGGCGAGCGACGAGGGCGCGCTGGCGCTGCGGCTGTGGATTCCGGTGCGCGGCGGTGAGCCCCTGGAGGCCGTGAAGGCGCTGGCGGTGAAGCTCCTGGAGGCCCAGGGCGAGCATGTCCCGGGACGCGGGGACGCACGCGCGTGCCACGGCTGGCGCCGGGCGTCCCCGTGCGGGTGGGCGCCCTGTGCGGCCTGGGGCGAGGCGCGGCCCAGCGCGAGCAGGTGCGGACCCTGCTGGAGACCCTTCATGCGCTGCGCGGCATCGAGCGCGTGCCCTCGAAGGAGGCCTGACGCATGGCCCGCATCGACATCCAGCGACGGTTCGACTGGGACACCTTCGTCACGCGCTACTGGAACCAGCGGCCGGTGCGCTACCAGGCGGCAGGCGTCAGTCCCTTCATGGAGGCGGACGTGTTCGACGCGGCGCTCGGGGCCTCACGCGGCGCCACGGAGCCGCCCACGGCGCTCGAGGCGCGCACGGACGTCCAGTTCACCATCAACCAGGGGCAGCCCGTCCAGTTCGGGCCGTGGCTTCCCCGCGACACCGACGGCTCGCTGGACGGCTACGACACGCGGCTCGCGGACGCGCTGGGGACACGCCGCTACGCGCTCATCATCTCCCTGCTGCACGCCCCTGGCTTCGGGCTCTGGTCCCGGGAGCGGGCCTTCTTCTCCGAGCTCTGGCGGCGCGTGGGGCTGCCCCTGTCGGGCGGCATCACCACGCTGTTCCATGGGAACTACGAGCACAGTCCGGTGGGCGTCCACCTGGACCGCTTCAGCCCGGAGGAGCGCGAGCAGCTGGCCCGCTATGACGTGCCGTACTTCTTCCGCAAGGCGGACGGCGGCCCCCTGCTGATGATGGACGCGCCGCCCACGTCCACGGCCTTCCGGCCCGTGGGCGAGCAGCAGTTCCTGGAGTCCACGCCGCCTCCCGCCCCCCACATCCTGAGCGGAGAGCAGCTCGGCCTGATGAACCTGGGCGTGGCCCTGCGGGACGCGGTGGACGCCGTGGCCCAGGACGTGCGCCACCTTGTCCAGGAGGCGCCCCAGTGGGGTGTGCGTCTGTCATTGGAGAAGGACGGCCGCACGGGCGCGGTGTCCTTCGACTGGCCGGAGACGGGCAAGCGCCTGACGTTCTCCTGGAACCGCCGCGCCGTGCGCCTCACCGACGAGGCGCTGGACGCGCCGCCCGCTCCCCAGCGTGGGAAGCGGGCCCGGCGCGAGCCGCCTACCGCTTGAAGTGGTCGGCGATGACGCTGGCCACGCAGCAGGTGAGCTTCTTGCCCGTGGGGATGTGGAGGAACTCGTTGGGGCCGTGGGCGTTGCTGCCCGGGCCCAGCAGGCCGGTGATGAGGAACTGCGCCTCCGGGAAGCGCTCGCCCAGCATGCCCATGAAGGGGATGGTGCCGCCCTCGCCCATGGCCATGGCCGGCCGGCCGAAGTAGGTGGCGGAGGCGGACTCCACCGCGCTCGACAGCCAGGAGGCCAGCGGCGGCGCGTCCCAGCCGGTGCTGGACTTCTCACCCTCGAACGTCACCTTCGCGCCGTACGGCGGGTCCTTCACCAGCGCCTGCGTCAGCGCCTCCATGGCCGCCTTGGGGTCCACGCGCGGCGGAATGCGCATGGACAGCTTCACCGTGGTGAAGGGCCGCAGCACGTTGCCCGCGCTGCTGAGCGCCGGCATGCCGTCCACGCCCGTCACGGACAGCGCCGGACGCCACGTCCGGTTGAGCACCAGCTCCGCGCCGTCGTCCGACATGGGGCGGGTGCCGGGCACCCAGGGGAACTTGGTGAAGACCTCCTCGCCCAGCACCTTGGCCGCCGCGCGGGCCTGCTCGCGCCGCGCCTCCGGAATCTGCGTGTGCAGGGCCTCCACCAACACCTTGCCCGTGGCCTCCTCCTCCACGCGCGACAGCACCTGCCGCAGCACGCGGAAGGACGACGGGACGACGCCGCTCGCGTCGCCGGAGTGCACGCCCTCCGTGAGCACGTCCACCCGCAGGTCGCCGGCCACCATGCCGCGCAGCGACGTGGTCATCCACAGCTGCTCGTAGTTGGCGCAGCCGGAGTCCAGGCACACCACCAGCGACGGCTTGCCGATGCGCGGCGCCAGCGCCTCGATGTAGGCCGGCAGGTCGTAGCTGCCGCTCTCCTCGCACGCCTCAATCAGCACCACGCAGCGCGCGTGCGGCAGGCCCTGCTCGCGCAGCAAGCGGATGGCCGTGAGCGACGCGAAGGCGGAGTAGCCGTCATCCGCGCCGCCGCGCCCGTAGAGCTTGTCGCCCTCGCGCACCGGCGTCCACGGCGTCAGGCCCTCGCGCCAGCCCGTCATCTCCGGCTGCTTGTCCAGGTGGCCGTACAAGAGGACGGTGTCGTCGCCCTTCGTCCCGGGCACCTCCATGTAGATGACCGGCGTGCGCTCGCGGCCCTTCTCGTCCTTGAGGCGCACCACCTCCAGCACCAGGCCGGGCAGGTGCTGGGCCTGCGCGCGGCACCAGTCCGCGACGAGCTGGACGGCGGCCTCCATGTGGCCAGCGCGGACCCAGTCCGGGTCGAAGGCGGGCGACTTGTTGGGGATGCGGATGTAGCGCTCGAGCGCGGGGAGGATTTCCTGCTCCCAGATGCGGTCGGACGTGTCGGTGGCGGTCTGGACGTTCATGGCCATGTCGGACCGAATCCAGAACACGGGAGAGGGGCCCCTGTCGACAGGGGGAATCCACCACAGGAGCTGAAAACGCCCCGCCCCGGCGCTCCTGGGAGCGCCGGGGCAGGCGTCAGCCGCCGTCAGCCGCTCACTGCTCCGCGGGGATTTCGCGCACGGACAGCCACTTGAAGTCCACGTCGGTGGCGCTGTCCCAGCGGAACACCGCGATGGGGCCGCCCCAGCTGATGGGCATGGCGTTCACCGCGCCGCCGCAGTGGCTGGCGTCGCCACCCCAGCCGCCCGAGTCCACCATGTCGTAGACCTTCTTCCAGGTGACCTTGTCGGCGTTCTCGTTGAGGTACATCTCCAGGCGCACGGCGTCCTTGCCGTTGACCTTGGTGTTGCGCATCACCGACTTGAAGCCCACCCAGCGGCCGCGGAGCGCGGACGTGCCGGACTTGTACGACGCCTGGTCGTACGAGACGTGCCACGTCTCCTTCTGCCAGCGCACCCGGCCGTCATAGTGCAGCGAGCCCTTGTAGGCGCTGCCCTCGCAGCCAGAGTGGTTGTCGTTGTGCTTCCCGCCGCGCGCGTACCAGGCGAAGTTGTCCGAGTTGTCGGACACGGAGTTGACCTTGATGAAGCCCGTCATCTCCACGTTCCGCCAGTCGTTCGCCGCCTGCATGTAGCCGCGGCTGGCCAGCACGTCGCGGTCATAGGTCGGAATCTTGGACGCGCTGTAGCCCGTGGAGGTGAAGACGGACATGCGCACCTTGCTGTTCTTCATCTTCCAGGAGCCGTCCGAGTTGCGGCTGATGGTGTTCTGCGGGTCGAAGCGCTTGTCGGACGTCGCGTTGTCCGCCAGGAACCACTGCTCGCCGCCCGACTTGGTCGGGTAGAGCATCGTCACGCCGAACTTGTCCTGGGTGGGCGTGGGCTCGGGCTCCGGCTCCGGCTCGGGCTCGGGCTCCGGCTCCGGCTCGGGCTCCGGGACGGTGGCGCCGGAGAGGGCCACCATGTCCGTGATGCTGCCCCAGGTCGTCTGGGTGCTGCCGTAGAAGGTGACGCGCACGTAGCGAGCGTTCACCGTGGGGAAGGTGACGCGCTCGAAGCCAATCGACTTCCCGGAGGAGATGCCCACGAAGACGCGGGTGAACGTGGTCCCATCCGTCGACGTGGAGATGTCGAAGAGGTTGATGCGCTCGTTGCCACGGAACCAGGCGATATCCAGGCCGTTCAGCGGCTTCACCGAGCCCATGTCGGCGCGAATCCACTGGCCCGCGCCCAAGGCCGACCAGCGCGTGGCGCTGTTGCCATCAACCGCCATGGCGGGTGGGGTGGGTCCGTCGTAGGAGCTGGCGGTGGCGGTGACGAAGCCTCCAGCGGCCAGCGCGGGCGTCGCGAACGCGCCGACGGCCAGCGAGAACGCGGTGACAGACGTGCGGAAGCGCTTCCATCCCCCCCGGGACGAAGTCGAGTGCTGTCGATTCAAGTGACTACCTCATGTGAGGCCGCGAGCTCGCGCGGCACCTCGGAGCGGCCAAGAGCCCCTCCGGAGCGCCGCGTTCCCCCCGCGGCGCGTGGACTTCCATTCCCTGGCCGCCCGGAAGCAAGCACCCGCACCTACGCGCGGAGGCTTCTTCCAGGAGCGGCCAGAGGTGTTACCGACTCAACGACGGACTGCGGGCCCCAATACCCTTTGAGTCGATATGGAATTCCCACGGCATTTCTTGAGCATGTTTTCAGCCATGCCCGCTCGCCCTGCAGTGAAACGCGCGATGAAACACCGCACGTTTCTCAGTCTTTTGCGGGAAGTCTTATCACAGCCAGAGCCGAACCCTTCAGCCGCACGGTGTCTGTCTTCAGTGGCTGCAATTTTTCGGAGCCGCCGAAGCAAGCATCTTCGGTCCACAGCACCAGCTCCGAGCCGGCGGGCACCAGATGCTCCAGCGCGCCGCGCAGGCTGAGCACCACCTGCAGGCGCTGGCCGCCCCCACGCCGCTCGAGCACCAGGGCGTCCGGCCCCAGGGCGCGGGCCTCATAGGAGCCCCGGCCCGTCTCGCGCAGGGCGGGCTCCGATGCGCGCAGCCGGAGCAGCTCCCGGTAGAGCGCTCGCACGCCCGCATGCCCTGGCTTCTCCGCCTCCGCCCAGTCCAAGCGGGAGCGGGTGAAGGTGTCCTCCGCCTGCGGGTCCGGCACCTCCGCGCCCGCGAAGCGCGCGAAGCCGGCGAACTCCTTGCGCCGCCCTTCCGTGACGAGCTTGCCCAGCTCCGCGTTGTGCTCGGTGAAGTAGAGAAAGGGCGTGCTGGCGTTCCACTCCTGCCCCATGAAGAGCAGGGGCGTGTAGGGAGACAGCAGCAGCAGGCCGCTCATGGCGCGGAAGGCCGCGGGGCTCACGTCGTGCCCCAGCCGCTCGCCGAAGGCACGGTTGCCCACCTGGTCATGGTTCTGGATGCAGTGGACGAAGCGCCAGGGCGCAAGCCCCTCCGCCTTCGTGCCCCGCGCGTGGCCCAGGTTCTTCGACACCTGCCCTTCGTAGAACCAGCCCTGGTTCAGCGTGCGCGCCAGGTCCTCCGTGCTGCCCGTGTAGTCCTGGTAGTAGCCCTCGCTGTCGCCCGCGAAGGCGCGGCGCAGCTGGTGGTGGAAGTCATCCGCCCACACGCCGTCCAGCCCCAGGCCGCCCTCCGACGCGGGGCGCAGCAGGCGCCGCTCGTTGCGCTCGTCCTCGGCGATGACATGCACCTGCCGGCCCGGGGCGCAGGCCCGCGCGCGCGCGGCGATTTCGGTGAGCAGGTGCGGCGTGCCTTCGTCGATGATGGCGTGCGCGGCGTCCAGGCGCAGGCCGTCCAGGTGGTAGTCGGCAATCCACATCTCCACGTTGGCCAGCACCTGGGTCCGCGCGTGGGCGCTGCCTTCACCGTCGTAGTTCACCGCGTCGCCCCACGGCGTGTGGTGGCGGCCGGTGAAGTAGTGCGGTGAGTACACCCGCAGGTAGTTCCCATCCGGTCCGAAGTGGTTGTAGACGGCGTCCATCAGCACCGCGAGCCCGTGCGCGTGCGCGGCGTCCACCAGCCGGCGCAGCCCCTCCGGGCCGCCGTAGTCCCGCAGGGGCGCGAACAGGTTCACGCCGTCGTAGCCCCAGTTGCGCCGCCCCGGGAAGGACGCCACCGGCATCAGCTCCAGCGCGGTGATGCCCAGCTCCTTGAGGCCGGCCAGCCGCGGGATGAGCGCCTCGAAGGTGCCTTCGGGCGTGGCCGTGCCCACGTGCACTTCGTAGAGGACCAGCGCCTGGGGCGCCACGCCCTTCCAGCCCGCGTCCGTCCAGGCGAAGTCGGCCGCCACCACCTCGGACGGTCCATGCACGCCCTGGGGCTGCGAGCGCGACCACGGGTCCGGGAAGGGGCCCTCGCCGTCCACGCGCAGCTTGTAGCGAAGCCCGGCGCCCTGTCCCTCCAGCACCGCGCCGAAG
Organism: Myxococcus sp. AM009; assembly: GCF_013372605.1. Lineage (NCBI taxonomy): Bacteria > Pseudomonadati > Myxococcota > Myxococcia > Myxococcales > Myxococcaceae > Myxococcus > Myxococcus sp. AM009. The sequence continues at coordinate 3,746 of NZ_JABXEP010000186.1, read as the reverse complement.
CAGTCGCCGGGCTCCGGCGTCATCGGCAGGACGCGGCCGGGGTTGCCTTGCGCGTCGTGCAGCACCACCTCCACGCGCTGGTGGCCAGGCGCCCAGACCCGCCACCGCACCTGCCCGTCCGCCTCCACCCACGCCCCCAAGAGAGGGGCCTTCGACCGCGCTGCCAAAGACTCATCCGCTGGACCCATGGGCGAGTCCTTTAATGCGTCACCCCTGTCCTTGAGGAGCACTCCGTGCGGCCGGACGCGACCGCCTGGCGGCGGATGTTCACGGGCAGGCATGGTGCCCGGAAGGAATGGGGACCGGCCGACGGTGTTCGCGACGACACCCCGGGCGCGAAGCCGGCCGTGCGCGGGCGCGCGGCCCGCCTTGTCGGCCCCGCCCACCGCCAGGATGATGCGCCCTCCGGCGCCACCCGCCCCTGCTTGGAGTCCCCTGGAATGAGCATCACCCGCCCTGGTCTGGAGCCGCTGCCCGAATCGCCCGACGAGGACGTGCGCGCGCGCGTCGCCGCCATCGAACTCCTCTCTCCCCGCGAAATCGACGAGCGGCTGTCGGACCTGGGCTACCGGGGGCAGCATGAGGCGCGCCGCGCGGCGTGCGTGCTGGCATACCGGCACCTGCGCCGCATCCGCCACCTGCACCTGGAGGGGCTCGCCCCCGAGCCGGGCATGCGGGAGAACTGCCTCTTCCTGGGGCCCACCGGCTCGGGGAAGACGTTCCTCGTGGAGCTGCTGTTCCGCGAAATCCTCGCCGTGCCCACCGTGCTGGCGGACGCCACGCAGTTCTCCGAAACGGGCTACGTGGGTGACGACGTGAGCACGCTGCTGTCGCGCCTGTACGAGGCCGCGGACCGGGACGCGGCCTGGGCCGGCTGCGGCGTGGTGTGCATGGACGAGTTCGACAAGCTCGCCACCAGCCGCTCCGACAGCCGCTTCGCTGGCCAGCAGACCACGAAGGACGTCAGCGGCTTCGGCGTGCAGCGCGGCCTGCTGCACATGCTGTCCGCCCCCAGCGCGGACTTCCCGCCCGACTTCGGCTTCACCAGCCGCCAGCGGCCCGACACCATGGAGCTGGCCTGCGTCACCTTCATCGCCTGCGGCGCCTTCAGCGGCCTGGGCGCCACCGCGGAGGGGCTGGCGCGGAGCGAGCACCTGGGCTTCGGCCGCGAACCCCTCCCGGCGCGAGCGGAGAGCATCGCCACGCGGGTGACGGAGGAGCAGCTGGAACAGACCACCGCCTTCGCGCGCTACGGCTTCATCCCGGAGCTCATCGGCCGCTTCAACCGGCTGGTCTCCTTCTCGCCCCTGGACGCGGCCACCCTGGGCGACATCCTCCAGCACAACGTGCTGCGTGCCTACGAGCGGGAGTTCGAACAAGAAGGGCTGCGCCTGCAGGTGGCACCCGACGTGCGGGAGTTCGTCGTCGCCCGCGCGCTCAAGCGGGAGACAGGCGCGCGAGGGCTGCGCACCACGCTCGCTCCCTTGCTGGAGCGGGCCGCCTACGAGCACTTTGGCCACCAGGGCAACGACGGCACGCTCCGGCTGACGCTGGAGGCCGGCGAGGTCCAGGCCCGGCTCGCATAGCCACGCTGCCTCCGGTCAGCGGACCCGGCGCCCGGCCGCGGCGTGTGGTGACGTGCCAGGGGAGCAGGCCCGTTCCACACCCCGCACGCACAAGCCTTACGGTTTTGCTGGGCAACGGAATCTGGAGGGCAGACACATGCACCACACTCGGGAGATACCCAAGGAAGGCTGGGGGGACTACCTGGCCTTGCTGAGCAACCTGGAGCGCGACCACTGGGTGCGCATCGAGACGGAGAGCGCCGACTTCGGTGACCAGCCGCTCGCCGGCAGGCTGCCGCTGGTGGAGATCGCCCTCGAGCCGAAGGGGAGCGACAAGGGGTCCGTGGAAATCATCGTCGGCCGGCCGGGCGGAGAGGTCACCCACCGCATCCTCAAGCCCGACCACATCTACGCGGACGAGAGCGAGAGCGGCGAACTGGAGTGCCTCGACATCGAGGACGCGGACCACGTGAAGACGCTCATCTACTTCGAGTCGGCCCACGCGGCCGAGGAGCAGGGCGTCGGCGCGCCGTCCTGACGGCGGGCCCCGCGCGAACGCGATGAGGCCGGAAGGCACCCGCCCGAGCAAGGGGTGCCCTCCAGCCAGCGCGCCCCTCCTGACCGGGCCTCACGGCGCGGCCAGGGGGACGGTCCTGCATCGTGGGACTACGGGTACAGCGCGCGAGCGCCCTGCTTGTCCAGGGTGGTGAGCACCAGGTCACCCGTCTGGGTGCCCGCGCACTGCGGGTAGTGCATGACGGACGCGCGGTCATACGTCGTCGTCAGCGCGCGCCACGCGTTGTCCTCGTAGCAGCCGCTGCCCGTCGAGCGGGTGTGCTCGTGGCGGAAGCCCAGCACGTGGCCCAGCTCGTGGCGCATGATGCCCGTCAGCGTCCAGGGGGAGATGTTGCCGAAGGCGGAGTTGTCCACCAGCACGTTGCGGCCCGAGCGCCCCGAGTTCGGGAAGAAGGCGCGCGCCAGGTACTGGCCGCCCGAGTTCACCGGACGCACGTCGAAGAGCACGTTGTTGTTCGAAGCGGTGCAGGCCGTGTCCTGCGCCGTCACGTGGGTGAAGTTGACGTTCGCGGTGGCCTCCCAGGCCGCCGTGGCGCTGTTCATCGCCGTCACCACCTTCGACTTGTTGCCAGAGAAGGTGCTGCTGACGCAGTACGTGAGGTTCCGCGCCTGGGTGGCGCTCCACTTCACGTCACCGGTGGGGGACTTGCTGGAGCTGGTGTTGTAGACGGCCAGGCCGCCCCGGCTGGTGCCCGTCTCCGCCGCGACGCTGTTGTCGAAGAAGGCCCGCAGCTCCTCCTCGCTGTCCAGCGCCATGTCGCCGTCGAAAATCAGCTTGCCCTCGGGGTCCTCGTACACCGAGGCCCGGAACTCCTCCCACGTCATCTTCGGCTGCTCGGATTCGGAGGCCTCCGGGCCACCACACGCGGAACCGAGAAGGGCCACACCAGCCACCAGCGCAACGGAGCGGAACTTGAGCATCTTGGGGTTTCCTCTGACGCCTACTTCGGGGGACGCACCGGCCGCCCGGCGATTCCGCCAGCCGCGGCCTGGAGCGCTCCGCCCATGAGCAACCGCCGCGCCAAGCTGACGCCCAGAGGACAAAGCAAGACTTCACGGCATTACATGGAACGACGACCTTCCAAGTTTGAAGTCAAACAACGTAAACACTCCTGACGCCGCGCCCGGCAACGTGGCGTCCTCACGGAGGAATCGCCTCTTTCGAGGGAGCCGCACACAAACCAGACAGCGCTGTCTGGTTATCGGTCACCTGCCCCGTGGGTCAGGTCCGCTGCGCCCGAGGAGAAGCCCCCATTGCAAAATGCCAGACATTGGCAAAATGCATTCCCAGACATCCTGCGTCAACCCCTTCACCGCAGTGGGGTGGGATTCCTTCAGCGCCGACACACAGGGGGGCAACGGCCGCGGGGGCGTTGATTCCCGACGCCCTGGGGCGCGGAGGACTGCGCGTACCAGGCGGGCGTGATAGGCGGAAGCGGGAGGACCCCGCCGTTCGCCATGCACCTGTTCGACATCCCCGCGTGGTTGGAGGTGGCCTGGCCCCACGTGGTGGCGGCGCTGACGGTGCTCATCAGCACGGTGGCCAGCGCCCACGCGGCCGTTGCCCCCCTGTGTGTCGGCGCTGAAGGAATCCCACCCCACTGC
>NZ_JABXEP010000185.1:0-14647 GCF_013372605.1 Myxococcus sp. AM009 | reverse complement strand
GGCGGGGGCTGCCGACGCGACTTCGTCCTCGGCCTGCTCGCGGAGCTGGTTGAACGTCTTCATGTTGATGGTGCCGCCAAACTTCTCCTTGAAGGACTCCAGCGCTTCCTTGCTGCTGATGTCCGGCTGCTGGCGGAAGAGGTCGAGCAGAAACGCGTGGCGCTCCTGGGTCTGCTCCTGGGTCGTCCTGGCCATCGTCTTCGTGCTCCTGGATGTGTCGCGATGTTGCGAAAGGCGGCGCACCCTATCCGGAAGCCGTGTAGCGCCGCAAAGGGGGGCCGTGGCCTCTCTTCGTGGGCAGGACTCGCGTGCCGAGCCACACGCGCTGGACGTGTGTCCTCAGTGCCGGGGGGGCGGCGGCGCGCTGTGGTCGCAGTGCAGCAGCGACGGCGGGTCGAAGCAGCTGAAGCGCTGGTTGTCGAGCCGGCACACGCCGTCCGGCGTGTTGGCGCACTGGACCTCGGTGCGCGTGGCCTTGCAGTCATAGCCGCAGGCCAGGTCCTCGGAGGCGTTGAGGCAGCGGGGCGCGGGCGTCTGGGCGCCGTACTGGTGGATGACGGCGTCCGGTGGATCCCAACAGGTCAGCGTGTTGAAGTTCGTGGAGCACACGCCATACGGCGTCCGGTGGCAGGCCACCTCGCCGTTGAACTGGCGGCAGTTGTAGCCGCAGGCCACCTGGCCCCGGCTCTCCTTGCACTCCGGCTTCGCGCTCGCGGTGGGCGGGTGCTGGATGGCGACCAGGGGCGGGTCCCAACAATGGACGCCCCCCACCAGGATTTCACAGATGCCATAGGGCGTCCGGGCGCAGGCCGCCTGCGTCGCGGTGCGCTTGCACTGGTATCCGCACACGGAGCGTCCCTGAGAGAACACGCATTGCGGAGGCGGGGGGCGGACCACGGGCTGTTCCGGGGCCGTCACGGGAGCCGTGGCGAGCCACAACGCGGAGAGGAGGCTGAGCATGGTGGGAGCCCGACGAAAAGGGCGGCGGTTTATTCAAACCGCGCGTTCGGGCTCCCGTGTCCCAGAGCGCTCAGCGGGCGCGAGGCCCACCGGGACGGCGCCGCGCGGTGCCATGCGGGCCGGGGCGGGGCGCGGACTCGCGGCGCGGCGCGGAGGCCCCTGCGTCGGCGTCGCGCTCGGCGCGCTGCCGGCGCGCGGCCTCCCCGGGCGACTCCGGCGGGACGAGCGCGTGGGGCCCGCGGCCGATGAGGTCCTCGCGGCCGGCCAGCGTCAGCGCCTCGCGGGCCAGCGGCCACTGCTCCGGGTTCCAGTAGAGCAGCAGCGCCTTCTGGAGCCGCTTCTCGCGCAGGCCCTGGGCCGTGTAGACGGGCTCCATCTTCAGCGGGTCCAGGCCCGTGAAGTACATGGCGGTGGCCATGGCCATGGGGGTGGGGATGAAGTCCTGCACCTGCCGGGGCCGCTTCCCGTTCTGCTTCAGCCACAGCGCCAGCTCCACCATGTCCTCCAGCGTGGAGCCGGGGTGTCCGCTGATGAAGTAAGGGATGTCGTACTGCTCCTTGCCGGCCTCTTCGCTGGCGCAGGCGAACATCTGCTGGAAGCGCTCGAAGCTCTCGATGCCGGGCTTCTTCATCTTCTCCAGCACGCGCGGGGAGACGTGCTCCGGCGCCACGGAGAGCTGCCCACCCACGTGGTGCGCGGCCAATTCCTTCACGTACTCCGGCGAGCGCTCCGCCAGGTCGTACCGCACGCCGCTGGCGATGAAGACGTGCTTGACGCCGTCCTCCTTGCGCACGTCCTGCATCAGGCTGATGAGCGGCCCGTGGTCCGTCTGGAGGTTCTCACACACGCCCGGGTGGACGCAGGACAGCTTGCGGCACCGCTTCTCGATGTCCTCGCTCTTGCACTTGAGCTTGTACATGTTGGCGGTGGGGCCCCCCAGGTCGGTGATGGTGCCCCGGAAGTCGCCCATGCGGCGCAGGGCGCGGACCTCGCGCAGCACGCTCTCCGCGGAGCGGCTCTGGATGACGCGGCCCTCGTGCTCGGTGATGGAGCAGAAGGTGCAGCCGCCGAAGCACCCGCGCATGAGGACGATGGAGTGCTTCACCGTCTCGTAGGCGGGGATGCGCTCCTGGTACATCGGGTGCGGCACGCGGTTGAAGGGCAAGTCGTACAGCTCGTCCATGGCCACGGACTTGCCTTCGGCGCCCGTGGTGCCCACGCCGTCCTCCAGCGGGAGCGCGGGCGGGTTCATGTAGATGGCGCGGTTGCCGTGGCGCTGCGCCAGCGCACGCGCGTTGCCGGGGTTGGTCTCCATCTGGAAGTCGCGGCTCATCACCGCGAAGGCGCGCTTGTCCTCGATGACCTGCTCATAGGACGGCAGCACCACCGTCTTGCGGTCCACGGCGCGCCTGGCCGGGTCCGCCTCCAGGGCGCGCATCTCCTCGTCGTTGATGGTGTACGCGGTGCCGCGCACGTCGCGGATGTCCTGGATGCGCTCACCCTGGCGCATGCGGTCCGCGACCTCCATGATGGGGCGCTCGCCCATGCCGAAGACGAGCAGGTCCGCCTTGGCGTCGAAGAGGATGGAGCGGCGCACCTTCTCGCTCCAGTAGTCGAAGTGGGCGATGCGGCGGAGGCTGGCCTCGATGCCACCCAGGATGATGGGGACGTCGGGGTAGGCCTCACGGCAGCGCTGCGCGTAGACGATGGTGGCCCGGTCCGGCCGGCAGTTCGTCTGCCCGCCGGGGCTGTACTGGTCCTCCGAGCGGTTCTTCTTCTGGGCCGTCAGCCGGTTGAGCATCGAGTCCAGGTTGCCCGCGGCCACGCCGAAGAACATGCGCGGGGGCCCCAGCGCCTTGAAGGGCTCGGCTGAGTGCCAGTCTGGCTGGGGGATGAGCCCCACCTTGAAGCCGCGCCCCTCCAGGAAGCGCGCGATGAGCACCGGCCCGAAGGCCGGGTGGTCCACGTACGCGTCCCCCGTCACGATGATGATGTCGCACTGCTCCCAGCCGCGCGCCTGCATGTCGGCGCGGGTGGTGGGCAGGAAGGGATGGGCGTAGCGCGTCGAATAGGCCATGTCGGTGGGGGGGCGGGGGGCTTCCACCCAGAACATCGGGAGGATGCGGAAGCAAGCCCGGCTGGAGAGGGTGTACACCCAGGCGGCCTGCCTTCCTACCCACCGCGCATGCACCCTGGGTGTGGCGCATTGACGGCGATCCAAGCCTCCCCTACCTTGGCCGGCCTCTTACATGTGGCGACCTGTTCGGGTGGGCAGGTCATGAAGTGTAGGCTTCGCGAGTGTTCGTCATGGCAGCCGCAGCGTCTTCTCCAGCCCTGCCGGAGGTAACGGCCCCGCATGGCACCGGCCCTGAGCCACCGGTGCCATGCGGGGCCGGAGGCGGGGCGTGCGGGCGAGGCGGCGGAGTCCGGGGAGGGGGACCCGCAGGCGCCTGCGTCCACGCGTGAGCTGCATGTCGAATACGACGATGCGCCGCCGCCCGAAGCCGCTCCGCCCCGGCGGGCGGGTTCAGTGCCTCGCTGGCGCAACACGTTCCAGGGGCCCGTGCCGCCTCGTGAGGAGGACGTGGCGCTGCGGCGCTCCGAGAACGCCGTGCCCGTGGAGCCACCCCAGGCCCCCGCGCCCACCGAGGAGAAGGCGGACGTGGCCCGGGCGCCGAACCCGTTGCTGCTCGTGTCGCGGATGGCGCGAGGACGGGAAGGCGGGGAGGACGTTCCATCCCGCGATGTCTCCGCGCCAGAGGACGTCAGCCCCACCGAGCGCGAGGCGATGCGCGCCGCGGTGGCCAGCGGGAAGCGCCGCGAGCTCTGGGCTCCGCCCGCGTATCTCCCGGAGGACCTGCGGGAGGCGCTGCTGTCCGAGCGCAGCCAGTACCGCGCGCAGCTGCTGCAGGACGTGCGCGAGGTCAGCCTCCAGGGGCCAGGGGTGCTGTCGCTCATCCCGCGTCCGGCGGCGGACCCGGACTGGTCGGGAGGCTCGGTGCTCGGCTTCCTGGGGGAGGAGTGTGTCTTCGGTGGAGACGTCGTGCACCTGGACTTCGAGTCGGGGCGGGTGTTCGCCGCGCCCAGCCACGGGGATGACGTGGACCGCCGCGCGCTGTCCGCGGACCGCTGGTGCTACCGGCCCTACGACTTCGCCGAGGCCCTGTGCGCGGCGGCCTCCGCATACGAAGAGCGGCAGGATGCCCTCACCGAGTCCCTGAGCCGCGCCTGCGGGGAGGCGCCTCCCGTCGCCCTGACGCCTCGGGACGAGGCCCTGATTCCGGCCGACCGGCTGTGGCGCCAGCCCTGGGGCTGCATCTGGGGTCCTCCCGGGACGGGCAAGACGACGGCCGTGGCGGACCTCATCGCGCGGGCGCTGCGCGCCTTCCCTGGCGAGCGCATCCTCGCGGTGGCGCCCACCAACCGCGCCGCGGACGAGCTGGTCCTCCGCGTCAGCGCGCTGCTGGAGCGCGAGCCCATTCCGCTGCGGCCCCTGGCGCGCAGCATCTTCCGGGGGGGCACCGGCGCGAGCGAGGCGCTGGTGAAGCTGCCCACCGTCATGCTGGAGGACACCAAGGGCGGCAAGCTGCGCGCCAGCATCGAGGAGCGGGAGCGGGAGCTCATCCTCCAGCGGGTGCGCGGCGGCCCCGCCCATGAGCTGGCCAGGCTCCAGGCGGAGCTGCGCGGGCTGCGCGGCAAGGTGAAGGACCCCACGCTCAAGGAAGTGGAGAAGGGGGACTGCCCGCTGGTGGTGCTCACCGTGCACCGCGCGCTGCGGCTGGTGTCGGAGCTGGAGGGGAAGCAGCACTTCGCGCGGCTGGTGGTGGACGAGGCCGGCATGGTGACGCGCGCGGCCACCGCGTTGATGGGGCCGTTGGCGGAGCGGGTGACGCTGGCGGGTGACCCGAAGCAGATTGGCCCGGTGAGCCGCGCCGCGGAGGGCGCGGGCAAGGGCACGCAGAAGTGGCTTCGCGGCAGCGGGCTGTCGCACCTGGAAGACGCGGTGAAGGACGCGGCGCGCGCGGACGTGTTGCTGCTGCGCACCCAGCACCGCATGCACCCGGACATCGCGAAGGTGGTGAGCCACTTCTGCTACGGCGGCGCGCTGGAGGATGGCGACGTCGTCAAGCAGCGCGCGGAGCGGCCCGCGCCGGTGGCCTCGTTCCCTTCGGTGCGCGCGGGCTGGGTGGTGCTGGACGGGCTCACGCGAGATTCAAAGCGCCTCACGCACGGACGCGGGGAGACGGGCTCCGGCTACCAGCGCGAGCTGTCCGCCAACCTCGCCGTGTCCCTGGCGCGCGAGGCGGTGCGCTCGGGCCTCAGCGTCTTGTGTGTCACGCCCTACCGCGCGCAGGCCGCGCTGCTGCGCCGGCTGGGCAACGCCGCGGGCCTGCGCGGGGACGTCTTCAGCGCGTCCACCATCCACCGCCAGCAGGGCACCCAGTACGACGTGGTGCTGGTGGACACCGTCGCCGGGGGCAGGCCCTTTCCGCCCCACACGCTGGTGCCCATGCTCAACGTGGCCGCCAGCCGCGCGAAGGACTACCTGCTGGTGCTGGCCTCCCGCGACGAGGCCCGCGCCGCCACCATTCCCCAGCGCTTCCTGTCGCTGCTGCCGCGCCTGCGCGTGCACCCCGGTGAGCCGCTGCGCCTGGAGCCGCTGCCAGTGCCGCAGCGCGCTCCGCCGCCACCACCCCCGCCGGTGCCGGTGGACCTGGGCGCGGAAATCTCGGGCGCGCGGCCCGGCCGGCCCCTCTTCACGCATGAACAGGTGTCCCTCTTCGAGCGCCGCTTCGATGACGGGCACCACCTGGTGCGCGGCGTGGCCGGCAGCGGCAAGACGTACGTGCTGGCGCACTGGGTGGCGCGCTACCTGCTGGAGCACTCCGAGGCGCAGGTGCTGGTGTCCTTCTTCAACCGGGCGCTGGCCCCGCTGGTGGACACGTTGTTGGTGGAGGCGCTGGCTCAGCGCGCGGGCCGCCTGCGGGTGCGCGAGCTGCGCGCGCGGGTGACGGTGCGGCATGTGGGCGCGCTGCGCCGTCATGCCCCTGCCTCCTTCGACGGCGTCTTCGTGGATGAGGCGCAGGACATGGACGCCAAGGCGCTGGCCATGCTCCACGCGCTGGTGCGACCGGACACGCTGCCGGACGGGCGCGAGGTGCGCTGCTTCCAGCTCTTCATGGATGACTCGCAGAACGTCTATGGCCAGGTGCCCATCGACGCGCTCAAGGAGCAGCTCCCCGAAGGGCTGTCGTTCCGTGGCCGCACCCGCGTCCTCAAGGAGACATTCCGCGCCACCCGCGACATCCTCGACGTGGCCTTCAACGTGGTGCTGGACCCGCTGCGCCAGCACAACGCCGCCGAGCCAGGCATGCGCGAATACATGAAGGTGGGTGAGCTGGCGCGCGAGGGGCTCGTCTGGCTTCCGGAGGAGACGCTGGAGGGCCTCTTCCGCGTGCAGTCCACCGAGCGTGGCGGCGTGCTACCCCAGGTGCGCGGCTTCGCCTCCAGCGCAAGCGAGGCGCGGCAGGTGGCTCGTGAGATTGCCCGCCTCATCCGCGAGGAGGGCGTCCACCCCAGCGACATCCTCGTGGTGGCCCCCGTCATGCCGTCCCAGTACACGCAGGCGCTCAAGCGCGCGGGCGTGCCCGCGGAGGCCTATGGCGGCAAGGGCGGGCGCAACGTGACGGACTTCCGCGTCAGCGGGGTGGACCACGTGCGCGCCACCACTGTGTTCTCCTGCAAGGGGCACGAATGCCCCATTGTCTTCTTCGCGGGCCTGGACGCGCTGGACACCGCGGAGCAGTGGATGGCCGGTGCCCGCGAGCGCTCGGCCCGGGAGAACGAACGCATCCGCCGCGCCATGTTCTACGTGGGGGCGACGCGCGCGATGAAGCGGCAGTACCTCACCGGGGTGAAGGGCGCGCGCTTCCTCCGCGTGGCCGCCACCTACGTGGAGACGCTGGGGGGGCTCGCGCCGGTCGCGCCGCCTCCCGAGGGCGCCTCGGGGGCGGACGCGCGGTAGGCCCTCGCGGACCGTTATTGCGCCGCTGCCTTGCCCGCGGGCACCTGCACCCGGACGCCGGTGCGGCGCGCCGTCTGCAAGACGCTCACAGCCATCTGCTTCACGTAGCGCTCCGTGAGGGCGATGCGCCGCGACTCCTCCTTGATGGGGTTCGGGTCCCCGGACGTCTCATGCTTGGGGTCGATGGCCAGGTCCACGCAGCCGTCCTTCGCAACCTTGGTGATTCGGCAATTGACGGACATGGCGACGGTGACGCTGCTGGTGGGCGCGGGGGCGGTCTGCGTGGCGGTGACGGCGGCCTCGCTTTCGAGCGCCTGGGGGGCCTCCGCCGCGTAGGCGCGCTTGCCATCCCGTCGCTCCACCACGGTGTCCGTGCGTGGGTCCACCAGGTAGGTGGAGCGCCGTTGGGGAACTCGGACGTCTTGCAGGGTGATGCGGACATAGGTGCCCGCGGGGATGTCCTTCGCGGGGTTCCAGTCCGGCGTGTTGCCGGTGTGCTGGCAGGCGGAGGCCAGCAGCAGACACGAGAGGGGGAGGAGGTATTTCTTCATGGGATGAACTCGCTCGATGGAGGGGAGGGGGTTACTCGAAGAGGAGCACCTGCTGGACCCAGGCGCTGGCGTGGCGCCGCGACCAGGCCTGACGTTCGTCGCGCAGGGCCACGGCCGCGGGGACGCCTTCGCGAATCCGCGCCAGGACGGGCTCGAAGAAGGCGTGCGCCTCGTCGTCGGGAATCTCCTGCGTGGCGGCGAGGACGGCCCGCGCTCCGGATTCGATGAAGGCCAGCGGCAGTCCGAAGTTCTCATGCAGGTACGCGCTGGTGTGGCCCGCGTAGCAGGCCGCGAGCAGCACCACCGGCCGGCCCCGCAGCCGCTGTCCCTTCAAGTCTCCGGTGGTGAGCGCGAAGCGTCCGCCCGCGGCCTCCGGTGACAGCACGAGGACCGAGGCATCCGCCACCGACGGGTCGATGATGCCGTGCGCGTGGACCTGCACCTCGGTGGCGTCCCGCATGGCGGCGAGGACGCGCGGCGGCGTGGCCTCCGCGCCGCGGAGCAGCGTGAGCCCTTCGTCCGGGTCGCTGGCGGGGTTCCACGCGCGGAGCGCGGGCAGGTGCAGCGACGCGGGCGACAGCACGTCCGTCACGATGAGCCGCTGGGCCTTCGCTGGGGGCTGCGGCGTGCCGCGCGGGCCGCCCACCCGGTAGGACCAGGCGATGTCGGACGGCAGCAGCCCCGCGCGGCCCTGCACCGGCGGACGCGCGAGGACGTCCACGCTGGGGCAGGCGCGCAGGGCCTTCACCACCGCGTCGGGCACCAGTCCATCGACGCCCACCAGCGGCGCCGTGCGGTCCGTGTCGTGATGGCCCAGGAGGCGTCCCTCCGCGTCCCGTGCCACGACGAAGGTCCGCTCGTCGTCCACCGTGACGCCCAGCACGCAGCGCTCCGGCGCGGGCATGGCGTGCTCCTCGGCGAAGAGCGCCAGCCCCTGCGCCAGCTCGCCCGTCCGGCCCGCGGCGAAAATGAGGGACGTGTAGCTGTAGACGCGGGCCTTGCGCGCGCTCACGTTCACCGCCGGCAGCTGGGAGGCGTCGGCCAGCGCCTGCCGCAGCAGCGCCTGTCCCCGGCGCGCGTCCTGCTCCAGGTAGAAGCGTCCCTCGATGTGGCGCAGCAGCGCGAGGTCCCCCTTGTCCTGCGTGCCCGAGTCGCGCAGCGCCCCCAGCCCCTGCTCCAGCAGCCGCGCGTCCTCCGGCTTGCGGAAGGGCGTGCGGGCCAGGTCGGCCAGCAGGGCCAGCCGCGCCATGGAGGGCTTCTGGCTGCACTGGATGGCCCGGTCCAGCAGCTCCCGGGCCCCCGCGACGTCCAGCGCCCGGTGGTGCGCGAGCGCCAGGCTGGTGAGCGCCACCTCGGAGCCCGCGCAGCCTTCGGGCGTCTGGAGCAGCAGCTCCTCCACGTACGCCCGGGCCAGCACCAGGTCGCCCTGCGTCCGGGCCACCTGTCCCAGGTCCTGGAGCAGGTTCCGCTGAGAACCCCACTCCCGGCTGTCGCGCGCGGCGCGCAGGGCGCCCACGAAGCTGGCGCGTGCGTCCACGGGGCGGTGCAGCCGCGCCATCACCAGTCCCAGCTCCCGCTGCATCAACATGCAGCGGTACGGCTGCTTCCCGGAGGCCGCGCACGTCTTCACCGCGGCCTGGAGCCGCTCCCGCGCGCGCCGCGGGGCCTCCGAGAGGGCCTCCGCCCGAGCCTGTCGCTCCTCGGCCAGCAGCGCGAACCACGGGTCCTTCGTCTCCAACGCGAGCGCCCGGTACTCGTCCGGGAACTGGCGCGGGTCCGCGTAGGCGAGCGCGCCCAGCAGCAAGTCCTCCTGCCGGGCCTCGCGCAGCCGCGACAGGAAGGACTCCAGCGCGGCGCCCTTCACCTCGCCCCGGGTGAGGCGCGCGTACTCGCTGGCCAGGGGCGCGCGCGCGGAGAAGTCCCGCCGCGCGGTGCGGCGCAGGGCGTCTTCCAGGTGCGTTCCGTCCTCCTTGCGGTCCAGCACCACCGCCAGGGGACGCAGGGACTCCACGCGCTCGGGCGAGGCCGCGGCGCGCAGGGCGTTGTAGAGGCACACGCGCGCCATGCCCGGAAGGGCCTCCGCCTGCGCGGTGGAGAGCGGCGCACCGCCTTCCACCATGCGCTGGCAGTCCTGGCGCATGCCCTTCCAGTCCTGTCGCTCCTGCTCCGCCGCGCTTCGTAGCGCCTGGGCGCGCTGGGCCGCCTCGTCGCGCCAGCCGCGCTCGTCGAGCTTCGCCACCTGTTCGAAGGACTCCGCGGCGCGCAGTGACAGGCCGAGCCGCTGGAGCGCCAGCGCCTGGTTCCAGAGCGCTTGGGCATGGCGAGGCTTGCGCTTCAGCGCGCGCTCCAGCAGGACGAGCGCCTTCTCCGGCTCATCCTGCTGGAGCGCCATGGCCGCGCGGTCCGTGTCGAGGTCGGCGGACGCGGGCAGCTTGTCGAGGAACGCGGAGGCCTGGGCCAGGTCCCCGCGGAGCAGGAAGGCCGAGGCGATGCCCCGGTGGTCCGCCGCTTCCTCCAGCCGTGCCAGCTCGCGTAGCGCCAGGGCCTGGGGCCGGGCGCCCGTGCCGCTGCGCATCACCTGGTAGGGCCGGTGTCCGTCCGCGCCGGGATGGGTGAGGCGGACTTCCAGGGGCCGGGTGGCAGCCTCCGCCAGCCAGAGCTCGGGGGCGGCGCCCGTGGGCTGCGTCCGGGGCACCAGCACCAGCGCGGCCAGGCCCGCCGCGAGCGCGAGCGGCACCACCATCAGCCAGGACTTGTTCCGCCAGGGCGACGGCGCGCCGAGCCGCTCCGGCCCCGGGCTGTTCAGCGCGTCGTCGGCGAGCAGCTCCAGGGCGAGCAGCTCCTTCATCCGCGACTCGCACGCCGCGCAGCGGGCCAGGTGGTGGCGGAAGTTCTCCGCGTCCGCGGGGAGCATCTCCCCGTCGACGAAGCGCTCCAGGTTGTCACAGACGCTGCTCATGATTCAGCCAGGCCTTCGTGCGAGGCGTCGTTGCCACCCAACAGCTCGCGCAGCGCCTGCCGCGCCTCCGTGAGCCACCGTCCCACCGTCCCCTCCGTCGAGCGGAGCTGCTGGGCAATGGCCCGGTACCGCAACCCCGCGACGTGCAGCCGGTAGGCGTCCCGCAGGTGCGGCGGGCGCAGCTGGTCAATGGCCCGCTGGAACTCGTCGCGAGACACCCGCTCCCACCGCTCCTGGGGCGCCGCTTCGCCTTCGGCGTCCAGGTCCTGCACCAGGCGCAGCATGGGCGCGCCCATGACCTCGGTGCGCCGCCGCCGGCAGTGGTCCAGGAAGCGGTTGCTCATCGTGGTGCTCAACCAGACGCTCACCGCCCCCGCGTTCTCCTCCATCAGCTTGTCGAAGTGACGGTAGGCGCGCTCCAGCGTCTCCTGCACCAGGTCCTCCGGGTCGATGGCTCCCCCCGAGCACAGGCGCCGGGCGATTCGCACCAATGCCGGCCGCCGTGCTCGCGCGAACGCGTCGAATTGACGGCGGTGCCCATCGCCCGGTCTGGCGAGGCCCTCTGTTGTGCTGCTCTCGTGTCGTTCCACCGGTGGGCTGCCCCCTGCGCACGGTGAGAACGGACCGAGGGAATTCCCTTCGGTGAAATCGGATGGCGCGGTGCGTTGTCGGACAAGGATGGTGCGCGGAGGTCAGGCGTCGCTCGCGCCGGGGCGGAGGGCGTTGACGGTCTCCAGGGTGGGCACCGGCACCTCCAGCCGCAGCCGCTGGGGTCCGCCGACGTCCGCCATGAAGGACAGGCGCCCGCCGTAGCGCTCGAGCAACCCGCCCACCACCTTGAGGCTGTCATTGGCCAGCAGCCCCGCGAAGCGCTCGATGAGCGAAACGGCCTGGTCCGACGGGAAGGACGGGTCGGCCACCTGCACCTTGAGCACCATGGACGCGGCCGACATGCCCACCTCCGCGTTCACGCCGTTCGGCGCTCCCTGGAAGGGCGCGTAGAGGCACGCCATCGTCTCGCGGTGTCGCAGCAGGCCCTTGAGATACGTCACCAGCTCCGCGTCGTCCCAGGGCTTGCTGATGAAGCGGCAGATTTCGCCCTCGTTCACGGAGGCCACCACGGACTTGAAGTCCGCGTAGCCGGAGATGATGAGGCGCAGGGCCAGCGGATGGGTGCGTTTGAGGCGCTGGAGCAGCTCGCTGCCCGTCATTCCTGGCATCCGGAAATCCGTCAGGACGATGTCCGGGCTGAACCCTTCCAGCCGCTCCAGCGCCTCGTTGCCATTGAAGGCAATCTGGACCTCGAATCCCTCTCGCTTCAACAGTCGCTGCAGCGCGCGTGCGATGGGCTGCTCATCGTCGACCACCAGAACCTTGAACGCATCCATGACAACGTCGCTCCTCGGGCGCGCACTCTAGACCGGGCACCTCCGGAAAATCCCGGCCTCTGGAAAATGAATGCCGGGTCATGTGCGCACCTGCGACAGGGTGGGTGTGATTGCTTCATCCCATTGCACCTGGGGTTCATTTCATCGCCAGCAATGCACGCGCGCACGCGCGGATTGTCGTGCGGCGAAAGGGGGCGCGGGTGGGCCGCGCGCGTCTCCGGCCAGGTGGCGCGCGCCAGGTGGCTACCTGGCCTCTGGAGGGGGCTCGTGTTCAGCGACCTGCGCGTGTGGGACGGCGCGTCGGGCGTGACTGGCGGTGGGGCGGCTCCTGACGTATGGCGGGGGGCCCTCACGCAGGCCAGAAAGAAGGAGCCCGTCACTGTCCCCGGCAAGAAGGCCTTCATTCCTCCTCCCCTCCGCGCTGATGTTGCTGGCGCTGCTGAGCGCATGCGGCGCGGAGCGGGACTCGGGGCTGGCGCGGGTGCGCCGCACGGGGGAGTTGCGGTGGGGCGCGGATGCGCAGGGTGGAGAGCCCTACGCCATGGAGGACCCGGACGCCCCCGGGGGCATGCGGGGCTTCGAGGTGGAGCTGGCGGAGGCCCTGGCGCGGGAGTTGGGCGTTCGGGCCCGGTTCGTCCAGAACGACTGGTCCAGCCTGGTCCCCTCGCTGGAGCGCGGCTCGTTCGACGTGGCGCTCAACGGCCTCGAAGTCACGCCGTCGCGCGCCGGGCGCATCCTCTTCACGCGGCCCTATTACCTCTTCAACCTGCGCTTGCTGGCGCGGCGGGACGACGCGGCCGTCACCGGGCTGGAGGCGCTGGAGGGCCAGCGGGTGGGGACGCTGGCCAACTCCCTGGCGTGGGAGTTGCTCCAGCGCGGCGGCGTGGAGGCGGTGCCCTACGAGGGCGTGGAGGAGCCCTACATCGACCTGGAGCAGGGGCGGGTGCGCGCGGTGTTGATGGACGACCTCATCGCGCAGCGCTATGGCCAGCCGCGCCCGGGGCTCCGGGTGGTGGGCGACGTGGGTGAGGGCTACTACGCCATCGCCATGCGGCCCGGGGAGGAGGACCTGCGGGAGGCGCTGGACGCGGCGCTGGGGAACATCGCGCGCTCGGGCGAGCTGCGCGCCATCTTCCAGCGCTGGGGCATCGACAACGCCGAGCAGCAGCGCATGGTCGACTGGACGGACGCGCAGACGCGCGAGGTGCTGGCGCCCACGCGGACGGCGCGCATGGGCTGGGGACAGCTGGTGCTGTTCCTCCAGGCCGCGGGCGTGACGCTGCTGGTGTCCGTGGGCGCCATGGCGCTGGCCATTCCCCTGGGCGTGGGGCTGGCGCTGACGCGGCTGTACGGGCCTGGCTGGGCGGCGCGGCTGGCCACCGGCTACGTGGAGCTGCTTCGCGGCACGCCGATGTTGCTTCAGCTCTACGTCCTCTACTACGGGCTGGCCGGAGTGCTCCGGCTGGACCCCCTCAGCGCGGCCATCCTCGGGCTGGGCCTGAACTACGCGGCCTACGAGGCGGAGGTCTACCGGGCGGGCGTGCTGGCCGTGCCGCGAGGACAGCTGGAGGCGGCGATGGCGCTGGGCATGCCCCTGCGGCTGGCGCTGCGGCGGGTCATCCTCCCCCAGGCCTTCCGCGTCGCGCTGCCAGGGGTGACGAACGACTTCATCGCGCTGCTCAAGGACAGCTCCCTGGTCTCCGTCATCTCCGTGGTGGAGCTCACGAAGCGGATGACGATTACCGCGGTGGATGTTCGGAGCTGGCTGATACCTGGCGCGTTGTGCGCATTGATGTACCTGGCGATGAGCCATCCCTTGTCCCGGCTGGCGAGGCACCTGGAAGCGAGGCTGGAGCGCGGATGATTGAAGTCGAGAAGCTGAGCAAGCGCTACGAGGGACGGCAGGTGCTGGCGGGCATCGACGCCGTCTTCTCCCCGGGCGAGGTGACGGCGCTGGTGGGCCCCTCCGGCGGAGGCAAGAGCACGCTGCTGCGGTGCCTCAACGGGCTGGAGTCCTTCGACGAGGGCGTGGTGCGCGTGGGCCCGGACACGCTGGCGCCGGGCGACGTCCGCGCGCAGGGCGAGAAGGTGCGCCGCATCCGCCGCCGCGTCGGCTTCGTCTTCCAGCAGTGGCACCTGTTCGCGCACCGCACGGCGCTGGGCAACGTGACGGAGGCCCCCATGCACGTGAAGGGCGTGGGCCGTCAGGAGGCCACCGAGCGGGGTCGGGCGCTGCTGGCGAAGGTCGGCCTGTCCCACCGCGAGGACGCATATCCCTCCGAGCTCTCCGGCGGCGAGCAGCAGCGGGTGGCCATCGCCCGGGCCCTGGCCATGGAGCCGGAGGTGCTGTTGATGGACGAGCCCACCAGCGCGTTGGACCCGGAGCGGGTGGGGGCGCTGATTGACTTGTTGGAGCAGCTGCGCGCCGACGGCCTCACCCTGGTGGCGGTGACGCACGAGATGCGCTTCGCGCACGAGCTGGCCTCGCGCGTGCTGGTGCTGCACGGCGGGCACATCATCGAAGAGGGGCCGCCCGCCCGGGTGCTCGCCAATCCACGCCATGAGCGCACGCGCGCCTTCCTGGGCCTGGGCCGCGTCCCCGCGCTGCGCACCCTGGGGGCCTGAACGCCTCACTGGCCTCGCGGCCCGCCCGCCGGGCATGCTGACGGACGGGCCGGGCAGAACCGGTGCGCCGGCGGTGTTCCTCGCCGCGTCCCGCGAAGGAGTGGCATGCGTCGAGAAGTCCAATGGATGGAGTGGGGGC
>NZ_JABXEP010000184.1:0-14922 GCF_013372605.1 Myxococcus sp. AM009 | reverse complement strand
CCGAGCCCGCTGACAGCCGAACGCGGCTTTCATCCGGCAGCCGAAGCAACGCGCTGGAGCGCGCGGGCGTCCGCACTGCCACACCCGAACGCAGCCGCATGCCGGGCTTGAGCGCGCGCTCCGTGCCTCCCGCCTCGCGCAGGATGGCCCCCGCGACGGCGACCCGCTCCGTCTGCGTGGTGGCGTCGAGCTTCTGCGCCGCATTCGTGGGCACAGACGGCTCGCCGCCGGCCGCGGCGTGCGGGGCAGCCTCCGGACCCGAGGGCACCACGTCACCGCCGTGCGACGGAACGGAGATACTGGACGCAGGAGGGGAGGGGGCCTCCCCGTGAGCCACGAGCGCTCCGCCCTCATCCATCGCCCGGGGCGCGCGGACCATCCAGAACGCCAGCATCGCCGCGCAGGCGCCCGCGAGCGCCACGGCCCACGGCCAGCGGGCCCTGGGCGCGCCACGGGCCAGGCGCCGAGCCGCCTCCGCGCGGAGTCCTTCGCCCATGGCGTCCGAGCGCGGCGGGGGCATGGCGCCGCGTCCCGCGTGGAGGACCGCGCGGGACTGCCGCACCTGCTCCAGCGCCTGGGCACATTCAACGCAGGCGGCGACGTGCGCCTCCACCCGGCAGCGCGCGTCCGCGTCCAGCTCGGCCGCGGCCAGGGCCCACAGGGAGCGGTGCTCATGGCGAGCCATGGAGACCTCCGGGACGGTTGGCGCCGAGCAGTCGCTGCATGGCTTCGTTGAACTCCAGCCGCGCATGGTGGAGGCGGCTGCGGACGGTGTTGGGCGAGCTGCCCACGGCCTCGGCAATCTCGTCCGGGCTCATTCCACACAGCTCGTAGTACACGAAGACGATGCGCTTCTTCGGCTTCAGCCGTTCCAGCGCCAGCTCCACCAGCCGGGCCGCCTGACGCCGCGAGGCCACCCGCTCCGGGTCCTCTCCTTCCGCCGCCGTCTCCGGCAGCTCCCAGACAGAGTCCTCTGGCCGGCGCCGCTTCCAGCGCAGGTGGGACAGGGCCACGTTGGAGCACACGCGATAGAAGAAGGTCCGGAACCGGGACTCGCCCCGGTAGCCCTTCACGGCCGTCAGCAGCCGGAGATAGGCCTCCTGGAGCAGATCCTCCACGTCCACGCGGTTGCCGACCAGGTGCCACAAGGTGCGCGAGGCATCCGCCTGCGTGAGGGCATAGAGCTGTTCGAAGGCCGTCAGGTCGCCCTCCTGGATGCGCCGGACCAGGGCCTGGAGCCGCACCTCGTCCTGGGTGGGAACACCGGACACGTCGCGTCCCTTTCGCTCCTCGGAGAGGCTGGTGACGTGCGCGAATGAGCGGGCTCCACGCAGGAACACCAGGGGTTCTCCCTCGGCTGAAAGGTCCAGGCCACTACATACCTCCATGGCCATGGGTCTCCGGAAAGACGAAAGCCGATCAAATAAAATTTTTGATCATCCGTCTGCGCTACGGAGTCCACCGCTGCTGAAACCGGGCAACACCTCCGGTGGCCGGACCGGTACCCCCTGAGTTTTCGGAGTCCCCACTCATGCGGAACACCCCCATACGTAGCCTCATGTGGCTGCCGCTGCTCGCCGTCCTCTCTGTCCTCCCGGGCTGCATCGTCCATGGAGAGGATGACTGGTACGACGACTACGACGACGACATTTGCTACTGCTCAACCGACCGGGACTGCGACATCGGTGAGAGCTGCCGCAGCGGCGTCTGTCGGACCGTTCCGCCTGACTCGGGCGAGTGTTCGTCCTCCCGGGACTGCCCCGGGTCCCAGGTCTGCATCAACAGCGTCTGCTCGCAGTTCTGCTCGCGTAACTCCGACTGCGGTGCGGGCCAGCGGTGCGACGACCACTACTGCGTCGGGAACGGCGCCGTGGACGGCGGGACGCGCCCGGACGCGGGTTCCGATGGCGGGACGCGCCCGGATTCAGGGACGGACGGCGGGACGCGTCCGGACGCTGGCTCCGACGGTGGGACGCGCCCGGACGCGGGCGTGGACGGGGGTTCTTCTCAGCAGTGCCGCGTGAACATGGACTGCGGCGCGGGGAACTACTGCATCAACAACCAGTGCATCCGCGGCTGCTATGACGATTCCTGGTGTGATGCCACGGACACCTGCGTGAGCGGCCTGTGCCGCCCGCGCCCGGTGGACCCGAACACCTGCTCCACGGCGGCGGACTGCTCCGACGGGAAGGACTGCGTGGATGGCCAGTGCCGCGCGGCCTGCGACTCCACCACCCAGTGCCCGGACGACTACAGCTGCCAGATTGGCTACTGCATGCCCATCCCGGACGGGGGCCAGTGCCGCGCCAACTGCGAGTGCCCCGCCGGCCAGGTCTGCTTCAATGGCCAGTGCAAGGCGCCGCAGCCGGACCCGGGCCAGACGTGCGTGGCCAACTGCGACTGCCCCTCGGGTGACGTCTGCACCAACGGCTACTGCCGGCCGCCGGCCCCGCCGCCTCCGCCGCCGGACGCGGGCACGGGCCCGGCCTGCCAGGCCAACTGCGACTGCCCGTCGGGCCAGGTCTGCTCCAACGGCCAGTGCAAGGTGCCCGCGCCGCCGCCGGTGCAGGATTCCGGAACGTCCACCCCGGTGTGCCGCGCCAACTGCGAGTGCCCGTCCGGTCAGGCCTGCACGGACGGCGTCTGCAAGCCCGTCAACACGGGCAGCGGCGACAGCTGCCAGGCCAACTGCGAGTGCCCCGCCGGCGAGCGCTGCATCGACAACGTCTGCTGGCTGTAGCCGGGGCGGACGCCCGCGTCAGGGAGCCACCATGCGCCAGCAGCGGTGGATCTCCTTGCGCTGGAAGTCCTCGGGGATGGAGCGAGGGGTGATTTCCTCCACCTCCATTCCCCGCGTGGCCTTCGGGTCCAGTTGGAACCCCAGGAAGTTGTTGGAGAAGTAGAGGACGCCGCCGGGTGCGAGCAGCGCTCGGATGGCGGCCAGCAGGCGCGGGTGGTCGCGCTGTACGTTGAAGCTGCCCGACATCTTCTTCGACGTGGAGAAGGACGGCGGGTCGCACACCACCAGGTCGTACCGCTCCGGCGCGTCGGCCTGGGCCTCCACCCAGGCCTTGGCATCCGCGCGCACCAGCGTGTGCCGCGCGTCGGCCAGCCCGTTGAGCTCCAGGTTGTCCTCGGCCCAGTCCAGGTAGGTGTTGGACAGGTCCACCGTCATCGTGCTCGCGGCGCCGCCCGCGGCGGCGTAGACGGTGAAGGCCCCGGTGTACGCGAAGAGGTTGAGGAAGCGCTTGCCCTGGGCCTCCTCCCGCACGCGCGCGCGGGTGTTGCGGTGGTCCATGAAGAGGCCGGTGTCCAGGTAGTCGCCCAGGTTCACCCAGAACTTCAGGCCCTGCTCCTCCACCACGATGCGCCCGCTGTCCTGGCCCACCCGGCCGTACTGCGAGCGGCCCCAGGGCTGGGGCGTGTGGGTCTTCACGAAGATGCGCTCGGGGGGCACGGCCAGCACCTGCGTCACCGCGGCCAGGACTTCCTCCCGCTGCGTGTCCGCGGCGCCAGAGGCGATGGCGCGCCGGCGGGGATACTCCACGACGTGGGCGCGGTCGCCGTAGACGTCGATGGCGAATGGGTACTCGGGGATGTCCCTGTCGTAGACGCGGAAGGCCGTCAGGCCCTGCGTCCGGGCCCACTTGCGGAAGCGCTTGTCCCCCTTGCGCAGGCGGTTGGCGAACATGCCCTCGGGGCCGGTTCCGTCGTCAGCGCCCTGCGTACCTCGTGTGTCAGCCATGCCCAAGCGTCCTTCCGTCCAGACCACCGCGGCCCCCCTCATCCCTGAGTCTCCGCCGTACGACAAGCGCCGAAAGGCGGCGGTGGGGTGTCAGGCCTGCCCACTGTGTCGCTCGGGCACCGGTTGCGGTCCGGACGCGAGGCAAGAAGACTCCGCCGCCATGAGCGTGCGCGTCGAGAAGAACGGCCCCGTCACCACCGTCATCCTGGACCGCCCGGAGGTGCGCAACGCCGTGGATGGCGCCACCGCCCACGCGCTGGCGGAGGCCTTTCGTGCCTTCGACGCGGACCCGGACGCGCGGGTGGGCGTGCTCCATGGAGACGGGGGCACCTTCTGCGCCGGGGCGGACCTGAAGGCCGTCTCCGAGGGCCGGATGCCTCGCCTGGAGCTGGACGGAGATGGACCCATGGGCCCCTCGCGCATGGTGCTGTCCAAGCCCGTCATCGCGTCCATCGGCGGCCATGCCGTGGCGGGCGGGCTGGAGCTGGCGCTGTGGTGTGACTTGCGCGTGGCCGAGGAGGACGCCGTCCTGGGCGTCTTCTGCCGCCGCTGGGGCGTGCCCCTCATCGACGGGGGGACGGTGCGGCTGCCCCGGCTCATCGGCCTGTCGCGGGCCCTGGACCTCATCCTCACGGGGCGGCCTGTGCCCGCCCAGGAGGCGCTGGCCATGGGGCTGGTCAACCGCGTGGTGCCCCGGGGGCAGGCGCGCGAGGCCGCGGAGTCCCTGGCGCGCCAGGTGGCCGCCTTCCCGCAGGCGTGTTTGAACGCGGACCGGCGCTCCGCCTACACCCAGGCGGGGCTGGGCACCGAGGAAGCACTGCGTCAGGAGTTCGCCCGCGGCGTCAAGGTGCTGGAGTCGGAGTCCATTGTCGGCGCCACGCGTTTTGCCCAGGGGGCGGGGCGTCACGGGACGTTCGAATAGGCGGGTCCTGCTGCGCGGCCGGGAGGGACTGTGTTAGTTGCCCCAGCATGCGCTTCGACACGCTTGCCATCCACGCCGGTCAGGAGCCGGACCCCACCACGGGCGCCATCATGACGCCCGTCTACCTGACCTCCACCTACGTCCAGGACGGCCCCGGAGAGCACAAGGGCTTCGAGTACAGCCGGACGCAGAACCCCACCCGCAACGCGCTCCAGGCCTGTCTGGCCGCGCTCGAGGGCGCGAAGCACGGCGCGGCCTTCGCCTCCGGCCTGGCGGGCACGGACATGCTGATGCACATGCTGGATTCGGGCGACCACGTGGTCGTCTCGGACGATGTGTACGGCGGCACCTTCCGCCTCTTCGACAAGGTGTTCCGGCGGGCCGGGCTGCACTTCTCCTTCGTGGACCTGTCCAAGCCGGAGAACTTCGAGGCGGCGATTACGCCGAAGACGAAGATGGTGTGGGTGGAGTCCCCCACCAACCCGATGCTCAAGCTCATCGACCTGGCGCGCATCGCCGAGGTCGCCAAGAAGCGGAACATCCTCTCCGTCGCCGACAACACGTTCATGACGCCGTACTTCCAGCGCCCGCTGGAGCTCGGCTTCGACGTGGTGGCGCACTCCACCACCAAGTACATCAACGGCCACAGCGACGTGGTGGGCGGCTTCGTCTGCACCAGCCGCGAGGACGTGGCGGAGCGGATGTACTTCCTCCAGAACGCGGTGGGCGGCGTGTCCGGCGCCTTTGACAGCTTCATGGTGCTGCGCGGCGTGAAGACGCTGCACGTGCGCATGGACCGCCACGCGCAGAACGCGATGAAGGTGGCCCAGTTCCTGGCCACGCACCCCAAGGTGAAGAAGGTCACCTACCCGGGGCTGGAGGCTCACCCGCAGCACGCGCTCGCGAAGCAGCAGATGAAGGGCTTCGGCGGCATGGTGACCTTCGACATCCAGGGTGGGCTGGAGGCGGCGCGCACCTTCCTCAAGACGGTGAAGGTGTTCGCCTGCGCCGAGTCGCTCGGCGGCGTCGAGTCCCTCATCGAGCACCCGGCCATCATGACCCACGCCTCCATCCCCAAGGCGACGCGCGAGCAGCTGGGCATCACCGACGGCTTCATCCGCCTGTCGGTGGGCATCGAGGACGGGCAGGACCTGGTGGACGACCTGGCGCAGGCGCTCGACGCCGCGAAGTAGCCGCCAGGGCCACGTGGCCCGCCGTCCAGGCTGGAGGCGGCGGGCTGATTTGCTAGGCTGCCTGTTCAGGCAGTGCTCGCCCCTGGAGACCGACCCCCCATGACCCGAGAAGAAGCGCAGATGCTGGCGCAGGCGTTCCTCGCCGCCAACGGCAACCCCAACAGCGTCGGCATCAACCCGCAGGGCTTCGGCGGCGTCGCCCTGGGCGACGCTCAGCTCTACTTCGAGTGGCACGACAAGGAGCAGGCGCTGGAGTGCAGCGCCCTCATCCACCGGTTCCGGGACACCCCGAAGCCGGGCATCCTGGAGGGGTTCCAGGAGGAGCAGAAGAAGGGCACGGACACCGGCGGCGGCACCGTGGACTTCGAGCCGGAGAACAAGTCCCTGTTCCTCAGCCGCACCTACACCACCGCGCCACAGATCCCCATCTTCAACGACGACATGAAGCGGCTGATGAAGGCCAGCCTCGAGTGGAGCAGCACCGTCCTGAACCGGGTGGCGGACCGCGTCTTCGGACGCTGAT
Source organism: Myxococcus sp. AM009 (assembly GCF_013372605.1). NCBI lineage: Bacteria > Pseudomonadati > Myxococcota > Myxococcia > Myxococcales > Myxococcaceae > Myxococcus > Myxococcus sp. AM009. The sequence goes on along the minus strand of NZ_JABXEP010000184.1, from coordinate 8,539 downwards.
CCCCTGTCGCAGTGCGGCAAAGTGAGGGGCACCGCAACTTCCCAGACACTGGGACGATAATCCCCTCACCAGCAGTCCACTCCTTACAAATCGTCCTGGAGCCCCCATGAACCCCATCGGGAAGTTCATCAACAAGGTCCGTACCGGTGCCGAGAAGGCCATTGACCGCACGCAGGACGCCGTTGGCAACGCCGTCGACAACGTGAAGGACGCCGCTGCCGCCGGTGGCCGCAAGGTCGGCCAGTTCGTGGATGGCTTCGAGAACGCCGCCTCCGGCGCCGCCCGGGGCGTGGGCAACGTCGTCGGTGGCGCGACTCGGGGCGTGCAGGAGTTCTTCGGCGGCGGCAACCAGCCGGACCGCGTGCACGACGGCAAGCTGCTGGGCGCGGACGGCGCGACCTTCCCGCCGGGCACCCCGCTGGCGGACATCCCGGGCGTGACGCCGGCCAACAACCCGAACCCGCAGTCGACGGTCCTCTACGTCAACGGCATCCTGACGTCGAAGGAGGCCCAGTCCGAGAGCCTGCAGGCCATCGCCAACGCGACCGGCTCGCGCGTCGTCGGCATCCACAACGCCACCGAGGGCATGGGCGCGGACCTGGCCCAGTGCGTGAAGGACAAGCTGGACAAGGGCACCAACCCGGCCGTGGACACCCTGGCGGACGCGCTCTACACGGAAATCAAGGCCGGCCGTGACGTGCACCTGATGGCGCACAGCCAGGGTGGCCTCATCTCCAGCCGCGCGCTGAACGACGTGTACAACCGGCTGCGCATCGAAGATGGGATGTCCAAGCAGGACGCCCAGGCGATGATGGGGAAGATTGACGTGGAGACGTTTGGCGCCGCCGCCACCACGTACCCGGACGGCCCGAACTACGTGCACTACGTGAACCGTGGCGACCCGGTCCCCAGCATGTTCGGCCTGGGCCCCGTCGCGGACAAGTGGAACCCCATCGCGGACGGTGGCGAGGGCTCCAAGGTCCACCACTTCAACGAGTTCCACCTGAACCCGTTCGACGGCCACAAGTTCGAGGACGTCTACCTCAAGAACCGCGTGCCGTTCGACCAGGCCCGCGAAGGCAACTTCAACCAGTAACCCATGGCGACCGCTCCCCGCAGTGGCCTCGCTGGTCTGCTCAGGTCCTGGATTTCGGGCCTGGGCCCCGCTGCTCCGGCGGACACGCCGCTGACGCGGGAGTCTGCCCAGCGACTGGTCCAGGGGTTCCTCCATGAAGAGGGCACGCCGCCCAGCCCGGGCATCAACCCCCAGGGCTTCGGTGGGCTCAACGCGGGGGGCGCATCGCTGTACTTCGAGTGGTTGGAGGACACCCAGGCGCTGAAGTGCAGCGCCTTGGTGTACCGCTTCCGCGAACCGCCCAAGCCCGGCGTCATTGAGGGCTTCCAGGCGGAGGAGCGGGAGGGCACGGACGCCGGCGGCGGCACCGTGGACTACGAGCGGGAGAACCGGGGCCTCTTCCTGGCTCGGACGTACACCCGCATGCCGACTGAGCGCGCCTTCGCCAAGGAGATGCGCCGGCTGATGAAGGCCAGCATCAAGTGGAACTCCCAGGTGTTGGACCGCGTCGCTTCGCGCGTGTTCCATCCGGAGGAGCTGGAATCCAAGGACCCGCCGGGTTGAAGTAGCGCCCATGCGCTACTTCGAGGACTTCCAGCCCGGGGACGTGAGCGAACACGGCCCCCACAGGGTGTCGCGCGAGGAAATCATCGCCTTCGCGACGCAGTTCGACCCGCAGCCCTTCCACCTGAGCGACGAAGGTGCCCGTGACAGCATCTTCGGGGGCCTGGTGGCCAGTGGCTGGCACACCGCTTCTCTGTGTCACCGCTTGCTGGTGCAGAGCTTCCTGGGGCAGACCTCCAGCCTGGGCTCGCCCGGCCTGGACGAGCTGCGCTGGCTCAAGCCCGTGCGTCCCGGGGACACGTTGCGCGTGCGCGTGGAGGTCGTCTCCGCCACGCCGTCGCGCAGCAAGCCGGACCGGGGCGCCATCAAGCTCCGCATGGAGGTGCGCAACCAGCAGGACGAGGTGGTGATGACGGAGCTGGCCAACGTGCTCTTCGGCCGGCGTCCGTGAACACGAAGGGCCTCCCGTCTCCGCTGGGGAGGCGTGGAGGCCCTCGGTGCTTCCCAGGCGCGAGCGCGCCGGGGACTACGCCCCCGTGCGGTGCAGGTAGTCGATGAGGTCGATCTTGCTGACGATGCCGACCACCTTCTCGCCGTCCTTCACCACCGCCACGTTGTCCTGAGCGAAGACTTCACGCAGGCGGGCGATGCTGGTGTCGAGCGACAGCGCGCCCTGCAGCGGCGCGATGATGCTGTCGATGGTGTCGGCGAACTTCGCCTTGCCGGCCACCAGCGCGTTGAGCAGGTCGTACTCGTGCACCATGCCCACCGTGCGGCCGTCGTCGCCCACCACCGGCATCTGGCTGATGCCGTGGCCGCGCATCGTCTCCACCACCTGGTCGACCTTGTCGCCGCGGCGCGCCGTCTTCACGTCCTTGGGCTTGTCGCCCAGGATGTCGCGGATGGTGCCGGCGCCCTTCTCCTCCATGAAGCCGTTGTCGCGCATCCACTCGTCCGAGTGGAACTTGCTGATGTAGCTGCTGCCCGAGTCCGGGAGCACGACGACAATCGTCTTGCCCTTGCCCACTTCCTTGGCCAGCTGCACCGCGACGTGAATCGCCGCGCCGGAGGAGCCGCCGGCGAAGATGCCCTCCTCACGCGCCAGGCGGCGCGCGGCGATGAAGCACTGGCGGTCATCGACCTGGCGCACGTCGTCCAGGTGGGTGAAGTCCATGGCGCCGCACAGCATGTCCTCGCCGATGCCTTCCACCTTGTAGACGTGCGGCTCGGTCAGCTTGCCCGTCTTGAAGTAGCCCTCGTAGACGGAGCCCTCCGGGTCCACGCCGACATTCTTGAGGCCGGGAATCTTCTCCTTCAGGAACTTGCCGGCGCCGCTCATGGTGCCGCCGGTGCCCAGGCCCGCGACGAAGTAGTCGAACTTGCCCTCGGTCTGCTCGTAGATCTCAGGACCGGTGGTGTTGTAGTGCGCCTCGATGTTGTCGGGGTTGTGGTACTGGTTCAGCATGAACGCGCCCGGCGTCTCGCGGTGCAGGCGCTTGGCCGTCTCGTAGTAGCTCTGCGGGTCCTCTGCCGGCACGTTCGTCGGCGTCACCACCACCTGCGCGCCCAGCGCCTTGAGGCGGTTGATCTTCTCCAAGGACATCTTGTCCGGCATGGTGAAGATGCACTTGTAGCCCTTGACGGCCGCGGCCAGCGCCACGCCCATGCCGGTGTTGCCGGACGTGTTCTCGACGATGGTGCCGCCGGGCTTGAGCTTCCCCTCCCGCGCGGCCTTCTCGAGGATGTAGAGCGCCATGCGGTCCTTGATGGACGCGCCCGGGTTCATGAACTCGCACTTGACCAGCACGGTCGCGTCGTTCGGCCCGACGAGCTTGTTGAGCTTGACCAGCGGCGTGTTGCCAATGGCGGTGAGGATGTTCTCGTGGATGTCCATCGCGGCTTCCGTAAGTAAATGAGGGTTCGCGGCGCGTCTTATATGCCGCCGCACTGGCCCGGTCGACAGCGTGTGGCCTCTTGCGACCCTGGAGAGTGTTGAACCCACCCCGGCGGACAGGGAGTTCCGACGCACCCGGACGTACGTGGGGGGACGGCTGGCCGCTCGTCGGGTGGGCGACAGCCCAGGGGGCGTGCGGGCATCCCCTCGGACAGGCCTTTGACCCGGATGGGCGCGCCTCCGATACTCAGGTGCGACTTGCGTCAACCCCCTCCGGAGAACCCCGTCGATATGGAACTCGAGGCCGCCCTGCGCGACCAGGTGGGACAGGCCATGGGCCGTCCCGTTCCCAGCGCCCCCATCACGAAGCTGAAGGGCGAGGCGAGCAGCCGCTCGTACTACCGCGTTGGCGCGCCACCCGAGAGCTGGGTGGTGATGGTGATGCCGCCCGACTCGACGAAGAAGAGCGACGAGGTCACCCAGGGCGAGCCGCCCAAGGAGCTGCCCTTCGTCAACGTGCACCGCTACCTGGAGAAGCTGGGCGTGCGGGTGCCGCGCATCCTCCGCTACGACGAGCCGGCCGGGATGATGGTGATTGAAGACCTGAGCGACATCACCTTCGAGTCCGCGCTGGAGGGCGGCAAGCACCACGAGGCGCTCTACACCCGCGCCGTGGACCTGCTGGCGCGCCTGCGCGCGGCGGCGGAGAAGCAGCAGGACCCGGACTGCCTGGCCTTCACCCGCGCCTTCGACGAGGACCTCTACGACTGGGAGCTGCACCACTTCCGCGAGTGGGGCATGGAGGCGTGGAGCGGCAAGACGCCCACGGACGCCGAGCGCGCCGAGCTGGACGCCACCTTCCGCGACATCGCCCGGCAGCTGGCCGCCGCGCCCCGCGGCTTCACGCACCGCGACTACCAGAGCCGCAACATCATGGTGAAGGAGGGCGAGCTGGTCGTCATCGACTTCCAGGACGCGCTCCAGGGCCCGCGCCAGTACGACCTGGTGGCGCTCTTGCGCGACAGCTACGTGGAGCTGGAGCGCGACTTCGTGGACGCGATGCTGGACCGCTACATCGCCACCTTCCAGGAGGTGAGCGGCGAGCGAATCGACGCGGCGTCCTTCAAGGCCTTCTTCGATTTGCTCACCATCCAGCGCAAGCTGAAGGACGCGGGCCGCTTCGAGTTCATCCACCGCGTGAAGGGCAACCCGGGCTTCCTGGTGTCCATCCCCGCGTCGCTGCGCTACGTGCGTGACGGCTTCGCGCGGCGGCCGGAGCTGCGCAAGCTGCAGGACCTGGTGGCGAAGTACGTCCCGGAGCTGGCGGCCTGAGATGAAGGCCATGGTCCTCTGCGCGGGCCTGGGCACGCGCCTGCGCCCGCTCACCGAACGCTGGCCCAAGCCGGCCATGCCCTTCCTGGGGCAGCCGCTGCTGCGCTACCACCTGGCGGTGCTGAAGGCCGCGGGCGTGACGGCGGTGGGCATCAACACCCACCACCTGCCGGACACCATGGCGGCCGTGGCCCGCGCCGAGTGCGTTCGCGCGGGGCTGCCGCTGCACGTGGTGAGCGAGCCCGTCATCCAGGGCACCGGCGGCGGCATCCGCGGCCTGCGGGACTTCCTGTCGGACGGCGACTTCATCGTCTTCAACGGCGACATCCTCTACCCGGTGGACCTGCGGCCGGTGGTGGCCGTGCACCAGGCCTCTGGCGCGCTGGCCACCATGGTGCTGCAGCCCATGCCGGCGGGGGAGCGCTACGCGGCGGTGGAGCTGGACGCGGAGGGCCGCGTGCGCCGCATCGCTGGCCACGGCCCCGGCGGTGAGGGCCTGTCGCCGTGGCACTTCACCGGCGTGCACGTGATGTCGCCGCGCGTCTTCGACTTCATGTCGCCGGAGGGCGCGGAGGACATCAACCGCGAGGTCTACGTGCGCGCCATGGAGGCGGGGCAGCCGGTGCGTGGCGTGCGGGTGGACGGGTACTGGTCCGACCTGGGCACGCCGTCGCGCTACCTCGCCACCGTGCAGGACGTGCTCGCCGGCCGCGTGCGGCTGGAGTGGCTGGGCGCGGACTCACCGCTGGCGGGGACCGCGCGCGGTGCGAGCGGCACCTGGGCGCACGCGGAGGCTCGCGTGAGCGGCGCGGTGGAGGGTCCGGTGTACCTGGGGCGGGGCGCCACGGTGGCGGACGGGGCCTCCGTGGGGCCGGGCGTGTCGCTGGAGCCGGGTGCGAAGGTGGCCTCAGGGGCGCGGCTTGCGCGAGCCACCGTCTTCGAGGACACCGAGGTGTCCTCCGGGGAGTCGCTCTCCGAGGTGCTCGCCTGGGGCGCGCACCGGATTGCCGCGCCGCTGAAGGGGCGCTGAGCGCCGCCGCTCAGGCGGCGTGGTAGCGGGCCAGCACGCAGGTGACGTTGTCGTTGCCACCCGCGGCGTTGGCCATGTCGATGAGCTGCGAGCAGGCCTTCTCCAGCTCCGGCGTGCGCTGCAGGATTTCCTGCATCTGCGCGTCCGTCACCATGCCGCTCAGGCCGTCCGAGCAGAGCAGGAAGACGTCGTCCTCCTGCGGCTCCACGCGGGAGACATCCACCTGGACGTTCTCCTTCATGCCCAGCGCGCGGACGATGACGTTCTTGTGGGGGAAGTTCTCGATTTCCTCCGGCGAGAGCTTCTTCGCCTTGAGGTAGTCGTTGAGGAGGGAGTGGTCCTCCGTCACCTGCTTCAGGGCGCCGCCGCGGAAGTAGTACACGCGGCTGTCGCCGACGTGGCCCACGTAGACGGCGCTCTGGCCGAAGTGCACCGTGACGATGGTGGTGCCCATGCCCTTGTACTTGGACTCGGAGCAGGCCTTCTCGAAGATGCGCGCGTTGGCGAGCTTGATGCCGGTGGCGATCCGGTTCTCGTCATAGTTGCGCGTCTTGTCCATCTTGAAGGGCCAGGTGCAGTCCTGGTCCTTGGCCGTGAGCTTGTAGAACTCCCCGAGCTCGTCCACCGCGATGCGGCTGGCGATTTCTCCAGACGAGTGGCCACCCATGCCGTCCGCCACGCAGAAGAGAAACTCTTCCGGGAGCATCAGGAAGTTGTCCTCGTTGTGATTCCGCTTCATCCCAACGTGGGTGCTGCCAGCGACCTCGATGCGCATGCGCGAGAACTCTTCTAGAAGGGCGAGAAAACGTGGCGCCGGAGGTTACCAAAGCGCTCGGAAATCGGTCAAAACTCGTGCATCCCGGCCGGACAGGCAGGGGCACTTCGGGCAGGGCCTCAAGGAACCGGCTCGAAGCTCAGCACGTCACCTTCCTGGGTGCCGCTGGCGGCCAGCACCCCCGCGGGGAGCTCCAGGACCGAGCGTGACTGGAAATAAACGGATGTCGCACGCCAGGGCGGCAAGGCGGGCATCTGCTTGACGATGCGGCCCTGGGCGTCCAGGAACAGCACGTCAATGGGGATGCGCATGAAGAAAGTGTGGATGGAGTTGCAGGGGACGATATGGAGCCCCTCGCCCACCTCCAGCGAGCGGCGCCCCATGAGTCCCTTGAACCGTTGGAGGAACGAGCTGGCCTTGTCGGCCCGGTCCGCCAGCAGCCGTTGCCGCGTCTCGTTGTTCACCTTCCAGCGCATGTAGCGCCTTCTACCCCATGCTCGAGCCCCTGGCGCGTCCTCTCCACCTGGTCCTCGTTTCTCCCCAGATTCCCCCCAACACCGGCAACGTCGCGCGCCTGTGCGCGGTGACGGGCTGCCGGCTCATCCTGGTGGAGCCCCTGGGCTTCTCCATTGACGACCGGCAGCTCAAGCGGGCGGGGCTGGACTACTGGGACAAGGTATTTCTCCGCCTGTATCCAACCTACGCGGCCTATGTGGCGGACTACCCGGAGGCCCGGCGGTGGCTCTTCTCCGCCCGGGCCGCGACATCCCTGTATGAGGCCCGGTTCGAGGAGGGGGACCACCTGGTGTTCGGCTCGGAGGTGTCCGGGTTGGCGCCGGAGGTGATGGAGGGGGGCACGGGGACGGCCGTCACCATTCCCATGCTGGAGGACCGCCGGAGCCTGAACCTGTCCACGTCGGTGGGAATCGGGACCTATGAGGCCCTGCGACAGGTCGGTTTCACCGGAGCGGGCAGGCAAGCACTCCCGGCAAGTTGAGGGGCCGTGTAGAGGGATTACACTGCGGCGACGCATGACCCCGTCGCAGGCCGCCGAAGCGCTCTATTCCGCCCACAAGTCCCGCGCCACCGGGAGGCTCACGCTTTGCTCGGGAGGGCGTGAGTCCCGGCTGTGGCTGCGGGAGGGGAACCTCGTGGGGACGCAGCTGGGCTTCGGGTTCCAGAGCCCGGCGCAGGCGTTGCTCCAGTCCGGGATGCTGGACGCGGAGGCGCTGGACACGCTGTGGGCGCGGGGTGGGGCAGGGGCTCCGGACGAGGAGACGCTGGAGGCGTTCGAGTTGGCGCCGGAGGTGGTGGCGGAGCAGCAGGTGCTCGCGCAGGTCCGGCGGTTGAGCGCGCTGGCGGAGCAGGCCGCGTTCGAGCCGGGGATGGTGGATGCGGAGGGGTTTCGGCCCATCTCAGGCGTGCGGGTGGTGCGCGCGGCGCTGGAGGGGCCGATTCATGGCGGCGCGGCGGCGCGGGTGTTCCGCTGTGAGGATGTCGAGGCCTGTGGGCCGTGGCTCGCGGATGCTTCGGAGCGGGCGTTCCTGGAGACGTTGGCGGAGTTCCGTGCGCCGGAGTCGCTGACGCCCGCGCAGGAAGCGCTGCTGCTCGTGCTGGAGCGTGAGGGCTGGGTGCAGGCGCTCTCCGTGGAGGACTGGGAGGAGCGCGAGCGGGTTCGACGGGAGGAGGAAGAGGCTCGGCAGCGGGCGGAGGAGGCTCGGCTCGAAGCGGAGCGGCGGCGGGCGGAGGAGGCTCGGCTCGAAGCGGAGCGGCTTGCCGAGGAGGCGCGGCTTGCCGAGGAGGCTCGGCTCGAAGCGGAGCGGCTTGCCGAGGAGGCTCGACTTGCGGAGGAGGCTCGGCTCGAAGCGG
>NZ_JABXEP010000183.1:0-15093 GCF_013372605.1 Myxococcus sp. AM009 | reverse complement strand
AAACGACATGAACGACACCCTGGCCGTCCCCTCCCCCGCCCCGGCGGGTAACGCCGTGCAGGCCGCCCACGCCATCCGCGAGGCCGTGCTGTCCGAGGTGCGCAAGGCCGTGGTCGGCCAGGACGAGGCCCTGGAGCTGATGCTCTGTGGCCTCATCGCCGGTGGCCACATCCTGCTGGAAGGCGTGCCCGGCGTGGCCAAGACGCTGATGGCCAAGGCCCTGTCGCGCAGCATCGGCGCGGAGTTCAAGCGCATCCAGTTCACCCCGGACCTGATGCCCGCGGACATCCTGGGCACCAGCGTGTTTGATTTGAAGACGCAGGGCTTCACGCTGGTGCGCGGCCCCATCTTCACGGACCTGCTGCTGGCGGACGAAATCAACCGCGCCCCGGCGAAGACGCAGTCCGCGCTGCTGGAGGCGATGCAAGAGCGCTCGGTGTCCATGGAGGGCCGCGTGCTGTCGCTCTCCCCGCTCTTCACCGTGTTCGCCACGCAGAACCCCGTGGAGTCCGAGGGCACCTATCCACTGCCCGAGGCGCAGCTCGACCGCTTCCTGCTGAAAATCGAGGTGGGCTACCCCGCGCCGGAGGAGGAGGACGCGATCCTGGCCGCCGTGCACCGGGGCTTCGACTCAGGCGACCTGCAGCGCGCGGGCGTCAACGCCGCGGTGACGAAGGACGGGCTGCTGGCCGCGCGCGGCGCGCTGAATGAGGTGACGGTGGAGCCGCCGGTGCTGGCGTACGTCCGAAAGCTGGTGGCGGCCACGCGCGCCTCCAGCCGCATCCGCCTGGGGGCCGGGCCTCGCGCGGGCGTGCACCTGCTGCTGGCGGCCAAGGCCCTGGCGGCGCTGCGCGGGCGCGGCTTCGTCACCCCGGACGACGTGCGCTTCCTGGCGGCGCCCGTGCTGAAGCACCGCCTGCTGCTGTCGCCGGACGCGGAGCTGGACGGGGCCACGCCGACGGACGTGCTGCGCGAGGTGGTGCGCGGCGTCGAGGTCCCCCGGTGATTCCCACCGCGCGCCTCTGGGTGCTGCTGGCGCTGCTCGCGCTGCCGATGATGCTGGCGGGCTTCAGCCCCGGCATCGGCGGCGCCGTGCTCGCGCTGGACGCGCTGGTGCTGGCGCTGGCGGTGCTCGACGTGCTCACCGCGCGCAGGGCCCGGCTGGAGGTCCACCGCGTGCTCCCCGCGCGGCTCAACGTGGGCGTGGCCAACAAGGTGGTGGTGCGGCTGATTCACCGCGGCGACGGCGCCGTCCAGGTGCGCGTCCGGGACGACGTGCCGGACGGCTTCGCCGCCACGCCGGACGAGGCCCCGCTGCACCTGCCCGCGCGGAGCGAGTCGCGCTGGGTGTACCGGGTGACGCCCGTGAAGCGGGGCCGCTTCCAGTTCGGAGACGTGCACGTCCGCGTGCGCGGGCCGCTGGGGCTGGTGTCCCACGAGCGCGTGTTCCCCGCGGCGCAGGACATCGCCGTGTACCCGGACCTGCGCGGCGCCAACCGACTGCTGCTGTCGGGCGCGGCGCTGGACCTGGTCAACCTGGGCCTGCGGCAGCTGCGGCGGGACGGGCGCGGCAGCGAGTTCGCCCGCCTGCGCGACTACGCCCAGGGTGACAGCGTGCGGGACGTGGACTGGAAGGCCACCGCGCGCCGGGGGCGGCCGGTGACGCGCGTGCTGGAGTCGGAGCGCTCGCAGTCCATCCTCATCTGTGTGGACGCGGGCCGCTCCATGGCCGCGCAGGTGGACGGGCTCACCAAGCTGGACCACGCGGTGAACGCGGCCCTCTTCCTGGCCTTCGTGGCCGTGCGCAACGGGGACCGCGTGGGGCTGGCCGTCTTCGCGGACGGCGTGAAGGCCTACCTGCCGCCCGCGGCCGGGCGCACGCAGTACCGGAAGATCGTGGACACGCTCTACGGCACCACGCCCAGCCTCACGTACGTGGACTACCTGGCGCTCTTCAAGGAGCTGAACCTCCGCCTCACGCGCCGCAGCCTGCTGTGTGTCTTCACCGACTTCCTGGACGAGGAGCAGGCCTCCACCATGGTGGCCCCGCTGCACCGCCTGGCGCGGCGTCACGTCCCCCTGTGCCTGTCGGTGAAGGACACCGCGCTCCAGAAGCTGCTGCGCACGCCGCCGCCCAGCCCGGAAGAGGCCTTCCAGCACGCGGTGGCCTCCGAGCTGCTCACCGACCGCGAGGTGCTCAAGGCGCGGGTGAGCCAGGGCGGCGTGCAGATGCTCGACGTGCAGCCGGATGAGCTGAGCCTGGCCGCCGTCAACCGCTACCTGGACATCAAGGCGCGCGGCGCGCTGTAGCGCCCGGGGCCACGTCCGGCACCGGGGCGGGCAGCGGCAACCACCCCGTGAAGCGGGTGTCCGGGACGTTGCCCCGCACGCGGTGCAGCACCTGCTTGAAGCGGGCGTAGACGCGGAAGAAGCGCTCCAGGCCCGCGCGCTCGGCGGCTGTCAGGGGCGCGGCGGCGCACACCACCTTCGGGTCTCCCCGCCCCGCGTCCACGAAGCCGATGACGCCCACCACCGGCACGCGAAGCCGCTGGCCCAGCGGCAGCCGGGGCCCCATCACCACGGCGTCCAGCGGGTCGCCTTCATCCGACGTGAGGCCCGGGATGCTGCCGTAGTTGTACGGGCACGGCAGCGGCGACACGAAGTCCACCGCCCCGTCCGCGCGGCGCTTCACGAAGGAGAAGCGCGGACACTCGATGAGGACCTCCGGCGCGCCAGGCAGCGGCGGCAGCCACAGGCGCTCATCCATGGGCGGACTCAACGCCGCCCCCTGGCGCCGCGCGGCCCCCACGCAGCCAATCCGACAACAGGTACGCGTACACGCCCGCGCCCACCGTCAACGCGAAGGACACCTTGAACGCCACCGACAGCTTGGGCGGATGAACCTGGGACACCGTGCCCTCGATGAAGCCCGCGAGCACGAACAGGACGAGCGTGCCGAACAGCAACCGCACCGCCGTCACCGCCTCCTGTCGCACCGCCTGTCCACGGGGCAGTCCTCGCGGGGCCACCATGCCTCGCGCAATCACCAGCCCCGCGGCGCCCGCGATGCAGATGGCGGTGATTTCCGGGATGCCGTGCGGAAGAATCCACGCCCAGAACCAGCCCGCCATGCCCTTGGCCGCATAGACTTGCGCGAGCGCGCCTAGGAACAGGCCGTTGACGAAGAGCATGATGGCCGTGCCCAGGCCCACGGTGATTCCCAGCGCGAAGGCCAGGAAGGCCACCTGGATGTTGTGGGTGAAGAGGTAGGTGGTGAACTGGGCCTGGTCTCCCACCGACATGCCGTCCCCCGCGGCCTCGTTGGCCGCGCGTTCGATGGGGTCCAGCTTCAGGTGCTCGGCGGGCACCAGGTAGTGCGCCGCGTCGGGGTCCACCATCATCCCCGCGTAGCCGAAGCCCACGCCCGCCAGCAGCATCAGCAGCGACGCCACGTACATCCGCCACTCGCGCCGCATCAGCGCGGGGAAGCCCCGTGCCACGAAGCCCCACACGTCCGCCAGGCGCGGGCGCCGGCCCGGGTACGTCAACGCGTACGCCCGGCCCACCAAATCGTTGAGGTAGGCATTCACGTCCGCCGAGCCACTGCGCGCGCGCACCCACAGCAAGTCACTGGAGACGGCGCGGTACAGCCGGCCCAGCGTCCTGGCGTCCTCCAGGCTCAGCGCGCGCAGGCCGTGGGCTTCGGACCTGTCCAGCAGCGACTCCAACTGCTCCCAGCGCGGCTTGCGGGACTCGATGAACTCCGCCATCTCCATGGGCCGGCACTCTACCCCAGTGACGCGGCGGGCCACCCTGCCCTCCGCTGACGCTTTGTGGGAAAACGGGGGGCCATGACGTGTCGGATGGTGCTCCTGGGATGGCTGCTCGCCCTGTTGTCGGGATGCACGAGCATGCGCGCCCTGTGTCCCCTGGAGGGAGGCCGCCCCTGGGTGGAGGTGCGCAGTCCCCACTTCACCGTCCGCACCAACCTGGACGCGGAGACGGCCGAGGAAGCAGCCCAGGAGCTGGAGCTGCTCCGCGAAGGCCTGCTGCAGGCCTGGGGCGGCAGCTTCGACCCGCCAGGCACGGTGGACATCATCGTCCTCCACAACCGCAGCGCGCTGGAGGAGTTCACCAACATCCGCATCGAGGGCTTCTCCACCCACACCGAGGACGGCCCGCTGCTGGTGCTGGCCGGGCACGCCTACGCGCTCAGCGAGGCCACCGCGGACATCACCACCCAGGCCCATGAGCTGACGCACTACCTCTCCGAGCTCGCGCTCGTCCGCCAGCCGCGCTGGCTGTCGGAGGGACTGGCCAGCTACCTGGAGACCATCGCCCTCAGGCCGGAGCGGCGCGAGGTCATCCTCGGGCGCATTCACGGGGCCTTCTACAACCAGGTGCGGCGGCACGGCTGGCGCACGCTCGACGAGCTCTGGGAGTGGGACAGCAAGGGGCTGCTCGGCACCGCCGAGTCGCGGCAGTACTACGCGTCCTCGTGGCTGTGGGTGCACTTCTTCATCAGCCGGCACGGCGCGCGCTTCGAGGACTTCCAGAAGCGCCTCATGCACGGCGAAGAGCCTCAGCGAGCCTTCGAGGCCGCCTTCCGCGGCGCGGAGGACCTGGCCGGCGAGCTGAACGGCTACGTGCGCCGCTCGGGCCACATGAACTACCGCACCATCACCGCGCCGCTGGCGCCCGTGACGAGCCCGCTCCAGACGCGCCCCATGCGCGCGGCCGAGGTCCACGCCATCCGCGCGCAGCTCTTCCTGATGACGCCCGGCGCGTCCCCCATGGAGGAGCGGCTGCCCCACATCGAACGGGAGATGGCGGAGGCCACGCGCGAGGAGCCCGGCAACGTGGACGCCATGCTGCTGCGCATCCGCTCCACGGAGGACCCGCTGCGCAGGCTCGCCGTGGCACGCGAGCTGGTGGAGCGCCACCCCGACAGCGGGCACGCGTGGAACGCCCTGGCGCGGGCGCTGGACGCCGCGGGCAACACGTCCGACGAACAGGAGGCCGCGAGGCTCCGCGCGGTGGAGTTGCTGCCCGGCAGCGTGAGCGCCCAGAATGGGCTCGCCGGCTACTACGCGCGCACGGCCCAGCCCCAGAAGGGCCTGACGGCGGCCCAGCGGGCCCTGTCGCTGGCGCCAGGAAACGCGTCGGTGCTGGACACGTGGTCCACCCTCCTCTTCCAGCTCGGCCGCTGCCCGGAGGCGCTGGACGCCCAGCAGCTCGCGGTGGACATGCTCCACGAAGGCACGCCGCAGCGGCTGCGGCGGACCGTGCACGACACGCTGGCCCGCTACCAGGCCGTGTGCGGACCCGATGCCCGCCCCGCCGCGGCGCCTACCCTGGACACGCCCTGAGGCCTCGGCCCCGCTGAAACGACGAAGCGCCGGAAGGGCCCAGGTGGGCTCCTCCGGCGCTTCGGGGTCCTGCGGAAAGACGGCGAGGACTACTTCAGCAGCTTCTCCAGGGGCTTCTTCTCGCTGCTCGACTGGTCCTTGGTCCAGTCCACCACCGGCGTCTGCCACGCCATGCCCGTCTCCGTGGGCTCGGGGGCCAGCTTCTCGAACTCGAAGCCGTCACCGCCGAAGTAGAGGTACTCCACCGTGGCGACCGAGTACTCCTTCTTCGGGTCCAGGGCCTTGCCCTTGGCGTCCTTGAACTTGCCCTTGCCCGCGGCCGTGAAGCCGGAGACGAGCGCGTTCGGGTTGGCCAGCTGACGGGCCAGGTCCTCGCCCTTCAGCTTCACCACGAGGAGCGTGTTCTCGAAGGGCATCACCGAGTAGATGCTGCCGCGAGTCACCGGGCCGGCGGGCAGGTCGCCGCGGATGCCGCCGCTGTTGAGGACGGCCGCGTCCGTGCCGAGCACGTTGCGCACCGCGCCCGCGACCCACTTCGCCATCTGCGGCGACGACTGGGGGATGCCGGCCTTGGAGAAGCCAATCTGCTGGCCCAGCGCCTCGTCCAGCTGCGACTTCCACTTGCCCACCAGCTGCGCCGTCTCCGCGTCCGGCGAGCCGCCCGACACCTCGACGACCTTCGTCTCCAGGCCGGTCAGCTTCTCACCCGCGGGCTTCGCCGGGTCGAAGGTGACGTGCGCGCGCAGGTACTTGCCGAAGCCACGGTCCAGCGACACGAAGCGGGTCGCGCCGTCCTTCAGGTCGACGGGCTGCGCGCAGCGGCCACCGGCCACCAGCGCCACGTTCCACTCGGGGTGCTTCGCCACCGCGGGCTGCAGGTCGGTGACGCACTCGTCGGCGAGCACCACGACCACGTCCGCGCCGGCCTTGCGGGCCTCGGGAATGGCGGTGGTGAGCGCCTCCTCGTAGCCCGTCACCTCCAGGCCATCCGCGCGGCCGGGCATGGCGGTGCGGACCGTCTTCTCGGACGCCAGGCCCACCACGCCAATCTTGAGGCCGCGGCGCTCGAAGAGCTGGAACGCCGGCATGGACAGGTCGCCCGCCAGCGCCGGGTCCTTCACCTTGAGGTTCGCGGCGAGGAACGGGAAGCCGCCCGCGCTGCGGTTCTTGAGGAAGGCCTCCTTGCCGAAGGCCAGCTCATGGTTGCCCAGGGCGGAGGCGGCGTAGCCCATGCGGCCCATGACCTCGGCCGTGGGCGTGCCCAGGAAGAAGGAGGAGATGGCCGGGCCGTTCCAGTGGTCACCCGTGGCGAGCGCCAGCGTGCTGGCGTCCGCGCAGGTGGGCTGGCCATCCTTCACGGGACCGGGACAGTGCTTCTCATCGGCCACCCAGCGGCCGAGCAGCTCCGCGGCGCCGCCCTTGCCCTCTGAGGGCTGGAGCTGGCCGAACGCGCCACCCGTCACGAGCAGCGTGACTTCAGTCGGAGCAGCGGGCGCCTTGGCTACCGGCGCGGCGGCCGGGGGAGGAGTGGGATTGCTCTTCTCGCAGCCGGCGATGGCACCGAGGGCGAGGACCAGCACGCCGGACAGCGGCTGGCGGAAGGGACGAGGACGGAGAGGGTTCGCGCTCACAAGTGCGCCTTTAGCACAACTCGGCTCGTGCTACGCTGAGACACGTGGCTGACAGCGACACGCCGCACGGCGGTTCCTCACCCGAAGGCAAAGTTCACAAGCACACAGAGCAGGGGTTCGCCAGCCAGGGCGAAGCCCGGGCACGCGAGCTCTGGGGAGAGGTGAGCGCGGGTGCGCGTCACTTTTCCTTGAAAGACCGGAAACCGCCCGAAGGCCGCCTGCGCCAGTTCTTCTACGGCATGGGCCTGCCGTTCCACATCGGTGGAGCGCTGCTGGGCGATCCGATCGCGCGCAAACAATACATCCGTGTCGGGTTTCTCCAATCCATTGCAGCGTTGGCATTGGCCTTGAGTTGCATGACTTCCGGAACTGAGGCGGCGGAAAGCGCCAGCAAGCGGGAGTCCCGAGCCGAGGCGCGCGCCAGGGCAGCGCGGGTTCAAAAAGTCGCCGAGGTCCTCGTCGCCCAGCACGCCAAGAAGGAGGCGCCCCCAGGTCCTGAAGCGCGGCTGGAGCAGCGCATCCGGGACGTGGAGGCCGCGGCCCAGGGGGCCGACGCGGGCACGTCCCTGGCGACGGCCATCACCGCGCTGGTGATGGAGGCCACGAAGGAAGTGGAGCCGGAGGCCTTGGCGAAGGACACACCCACCGGTGAGGACGCCCAGGCACCTGCTCACGCAGAGAGCATCTGGAGGGTGAGGGGCTTCTCCGTGTGGGGCCTGGCCTTCTGGGCGGCGCTGTTCGCCGCGCTGCAGTTGGCGCAGTGGGTGGTCATCGCCCTGTCGCGGGACTACCACGACGCCATCTCCCGCAAGGCCAGCCTGCTCACGGGGTTGGAGCCGGAGGACGAGGAGTTCCCGCCGCGCGTGCGCCTCAATGTCCCGTGGCTGCGCAAGAAGCTGAAGCGCCGCTGGCGGGCCTTCCTGCTGCTCATGGTGGGGGTGCCGGCGCTGGTGCTGCTCACCGTCCCGCTCATGTTCGCTTCCCGTTTCGCCTTCACGGCCCTGTTCACCGCCTGGAGCGCGTGGTGGTGGGTGGTCTTCACCGCCGCCAAGAGCGCGCGGGCCTGGGAGCCGTCCGCGGGGCCCACGCGGCCACCCTGGTTCCTGCGGGGGTGGACGGTGCTCACCACGCGCGTGCCGGGTCTGCGGTGGGGCGCGCTCCAACGGTATGGCGCGTCCTGGGGACGGCGCACGGAGGAGGTCTTCGCGCCCATCTCCAGCACGGAGCGATACCCCTGGGTGTTCGCCGGGCTGGGCGTGGTCCGCTTCATGGGCTCCTTCCCGCCCATGAAGTTCTTCGTCCGGCCGCTCATCCCCGTCGCCTCCGCGCACCTGCTGGAGGAGGACGTGGCCGCGGCCAGAAAGGCGCTCGCCGCCGGTGCGAACGCCTCTCCGCCCGAAGCCGAGGTGCCCCGCCCCGCCGACGTGTGGTGACGGGAGGGGGCGCCCCCCGCGCCGCCCGGCTCAGGAGTCGTCGCGCGAGCGGTCGTCGTTCCCATCCGGCGCGGGCCCATCCGGCAGCGGCGGCGCCAGGGGGCCCAGCGGCGCCGTCATCTCCAGCCGCTCGCCCGTCTCGCGCGAGTCCGGCAGGTCGATGAGCGCCTGGAGCTGCAGGCTCACCGCGCGGAAGAAGCCCGTCAGCAGCTCCGGCCGGTCCGCGAGCAAGTCCAGGAAGTCACGCCGGTCGATGATGAGCACCCGCGTATCCACCCCGGCCACCATGTCCGTGGGACGCGGCGCGCCGTCGAGCAGGCTCACCTCGCCGAAGGCCTGCTTGCCCTGGAAGCGCAGCACGTGCTCGCCGTCGTGGAAGGCATCCACGGCGCCGTCGACGATGACGTAGAGCGCGTCGCCCGGGTCACCCTGGGCGTAGATGCGCTCGCCCGCGCGGAACGACGCCTCGCGAGCCACGGCGGCGATGGCGGCGATGTCGTCCACGTCGCACTGGGAGAAGACACTCACCCCTTCCAGCGCGAACATCCGCTGGACTGTCCTGTCGCTCATGTCACCTTCCTGCGGGAGCACGTGCAGCCCGTTCACCCACGCCACATGGCGGGCACACGCGCGCAGCACGCCGTCCTCGCTCTGGACCAGCGCCGCCAGCCGCCGCCACAGCCGGCCGGGCGCGCCGGGCGGAAGCTCACGGTGGTGCGCCTCCACCTGCTCCATCACCAGCTCCCGGTCCTCTTCGTCGACCAGGTTCTCCAACAGCTCCAGCGCCAGCGCGCGACGGCGCGGGTCCGGACCCACCAGGTTGTAGTGGATGCCGCGCATCACGTGCGACGGATGGAGCAGCCCCAGGAGGAAGAAGCACAGCTCCAACGCCTGGTCCATCCGGTCGCCCACCGCGCGCGTGAGCAGCGAGCCATCCCCCAGCGCCGCGCGCAGGTCGCGGAAGGCGCCCACCAGGTTGCGGTAGACCTCGCGCCGCCGGCCCAGGGCTTCACGCACGCGCTCCGCGTCCACGGGGTGCTCGGGGTGCTCGTCGCGCAGGCGCGACATCTGCGCGCCAATCCGGAAGTGGAGGGACGCGTCGTCGCGCACGTTGGAGAACAGCAGCGCGTCCAGCGCCGCCGGGGTTCCGATGCCGCGCAGCACGCGGGGCAGTTGCAGCCGCATCGCCAGCGGCGCCACGCGGTTGTTGAGCTGGTCCTCCACCAGCGGCGTCACCTCGTCTCCCAGCGCCACCAGCGCCTCGCGCGCCGCCTTGCGCTCCTCGCGCCAGGTGAGGAACGGCAGCAGCCGGGGCGCCAGCTCCGCGTAGCCACCCTTGCCCACCGCGACCAGCGCCACGTGCCGCACGGAGCCGTCCGCGTCCTCCAGGTAGCGCGCCAGCGGCTCCGCGAAGCGTGAGTCCTGGATGCGCCCCAGGAGCCGCGCCACCTCGCGGCGCTCGGACACCGGCGCGCCCTCGCCGCGCGACAACATCGCCCGCAGCGCGTCCAGCGCCACGGCGCTCCCCGTCGACTTCACCAGCGCGCCGATGGCCGCGCAGCGCAGCCCCACGTCCGGGTGATTCAGCAGCGCGGGCAGCAGGCGCTCCGCCCGCTCCGGCGACAGCCGCGCCAGGGCCCACACGGCCTGGTCCCGAGGCCGGCGCGGCCCTTCCTCCACCAGCCGCTCCAGCACTGGCGCCAGCTCGTGCGCCTCCAGCTCCAGGGCCAGGGAGACGCCGCGCTCCAGCACGCGCTCGTGCGGGTGGCGCAGCAGCGCGGACAGGTGCGGCCGCAGCGGCACCTCCGCCTGCTCCATCATCGCCACCGCCCGCAGCACCCGCTCCGGAGAAGGCGCCGCCAGGGCCTCGGCCAGCAGCCGCTGCTCCTCCTCGCCCTCCAGCGCCACGTCCTCTTCCTCGGGCGCGCCCACCTGCTCGCCCAGCGCGGCCACGTACGCGGACTTCAGCCGCACCAGCAGCAGCCCCAGCGCCGCGCACATGCCCACCACCGCCACCGCCATGGTGACGCCGTTGGCCGCGCGGCCCGCGCCGATGAGCAGCAGACCGGCCAGCACCACGCCGCCCTTGCGCAGCAGCCCATCCACCGTGGCGCGCAGGCCCTCGCGTTGGTCGTCCGGCACCGCGGTGTAGAGCAGCTGGATGCCCACCGGGAGGATGGAGTAGCTCACCGCCGTCTCCACCAGCCGCAGCAGGTGCACCGGCCACAAGCTGGGCGTGACGAGCGCCGCGCCCGCCAGCGGCGCGAGGACGAGCGGCACCATCGCCACGTAGCGCAGCAGCCCCAGCCGCTTCAGCAGGCGCTGCGCCACCAGTAACTGGAAGGCCACGCAGAACAGGCCAATCCACAGCTGGAGCGAACCGAAGAGCGCCGTCAGCGCGTCCTCGCTCAGCGTGCCCTCCAGGCGCAGCCGGAAGAGGTAGTCCACGAACGACGACAGCACCGCGAACGCGATGCCCAGCGCCGCCAGCACCTGGGCGTAGGGGCTCTCCGCCAGATAGCGCAGCCCCAGGAAGGACGCGGGGCGTCCGCGCGGCGGCGTGGGCGGCAGGCCCTTGTACAGGTGGTGGAAGATGGCGCCCGCGGCCAGCAGGCCCACGGCGCCGCTCACCACGATGGCCGGCGTGCCCAGCTTCACCGCCAGGCCCTGCACCAGCAGCCCTCCGGCGATGCCTCCGCCCATGCCGAAGCCGTTGAGCGCGGTGAAGGCCCGGCGCGCCTCCCGCGCGTCGAACGCAGCCGCCATGCGCCCCCAGAAGCGGAAGGACACGAACGTGGAGAAGGTGTCCGCGAAGAGGTACAGCGCCAGCGCGGGCATGCGCTGCCCCGCGGACAGGGCCCCCGCCAGCACCAGCGCCACCACGCCGCCCATGCCCGTCAGCAGGCCCGGGGACTCGAAGGGCGAGCCCGGCTTGGAGCGCGGCAGCACCGTCATGGCCGCCGTCATCAACGCGCCCAGCAGGTACAGGTACGGCAGCGCCTGGGACTCGAAGCGCGACAGCACCAGGGCGTTGGAGGCCGTCTTCAGCTGCGTCACCCCTGCGATGAGCGCGAACTGAAAGGCTGCCGCCGGCAACAGGCGGCGGTTCCATGATGAGGAGTCGGAGGGGGGCACGGTGCGAGTGCGCGGCAGCCTACTCCACGCCCTCTCGCCCCTTGAATAGCGCTGTCGTGCGAGGTGCCGCCCGCCTGCTCCCCGGACGGCGGGCATGTCACTTCGGACACCTTCACCCGACTTCCGCCGCCCTCACTGAAATCGTTGGAGCCGCGATGAAGGTGCCGCGAGCCCGCCCGCACGCGCGCCGCCGCGGCTAGACTGTGTCGGTGACGACCGCCACCGACACCCTGCTGGACGGCACCCACACGGTGCTCACCCCCGAGTACGTGGAGTTCCGCTTCACGCTCGCGGGCCTGTACTCGCGCTTCCTGGCGTGGCTGCTGGACGCCATCATCGTCACGCTGCTCACCGGCACCATATTGACGACGCTCAGCCTGGTGATGTTCGCCTTCCCGGGCTTCGCCAGCGCGCTGTCCATCGTCATCTACTTCCTGGTGGACTGGGGCTACGCGATGACGCTGGAGACGGTGTGGAGCGGGCGCACCGTGGGCAAGCGGGTGATGTCGCTGCGGGTCATCCAGGAGAGCGGCGTGCGCATCGGCTTCTACCACGCGGCGCTGCGCAACCTGGCGCGTCCGGTGGACCGGCTGCCCCTCTTCTACCTGGTGGGTGGGCTCACCGCGCTCGTGTCCGGCTCCCAGCAGCGGCTGGGGGACATGCTGGCGGGGACGCTGGTGGTGCGCGAGCGGCGCCTGAAGGTGCCCTCCGCCCTGGGGACCCCCGGCGAAGAGGGGCTGCTGGCGGATCCGCTCTTCGTGTCGCGCGTGAAGCGCCTGTCCAGCGAGGAGCGGGAAGTGGTGCTGACCGCGGCCCTGCGCCGCGAGGAGCTGCGCATGGAGGCGCGGCTCCGGCTGTTCGCGGCGCTGGGGGCACGGCTGCAGGACGCGCTGGCCATGGAGAAGCCAGCTCACCTCTCCGACGAGAAGTGGGCGCTGCTGGTGGCCGCGGCCCTGCTCCCGCGCAAGGGACAGGCTAGAAGTACGCCGCCGCGCCGACAGACAGCGTGAGCGTGCGCTGCGTCTTCTCATTGAGCGCGATGTAGAAGTTGTACTGCGCGCGCGCGCCCACGCTCACCGAGTCCGACACGAAGAAGTCAACGCCAACGTTGGGGCCAATGCCCACGAAGTTGCTGACGCTGTCCTTGAAGACGATGAGGTAGCTCAGGTCGGAGCCCACATAGGGGCGGATGGACTCCTCCATCAGCAGGTACCGGATGCCAATGGACGGCGCCAGGCCCACCACGCGCCGCTCGTTGCGGTCCGTGGTGTCGCGAGGGAACGCAAGCTTCGACAGCGAGACGACCTCGAAGCCGTTCTCGATGTAGAGGCTGGCGTCAATCCCCACGAAGAACGCGTCATCCAGGCCGTTCGTCCGGTTGAAGTCCATGTAGCCCAGTGACAGGCCCAGGCTGCGGTTGGCGAACTGGGCATGCGCGGGGCTGGCCGACAGCAGTGCCAGGGTGAAGCCGAGGGTGCAGAGCAGGGTACGCATGGGCCGCGACTCTACCGGCGTAACCCCCGGAAAACAGCCTGGATTCAAGCCACTCCGGGCGTTGCCTGGGCGCGGGCGCTCTCCTACACTCGCCCCGCCATGCGTGCCCGCCGACTTGTTGCTGCGCTGTCCCTGGTCTCCGCCCTGCCCTTCGTCGCCTGCGTCCGGACCCCGCCGCCCCACGAGCGGGCGCTCATCAACAATGAGCTGTGCTCGCAAGAGATGGCCAAGGGCGACCTGACCCGCGCGGAGACGTTCTGTGATTTGGGCCTGGAGTTCTCTCCCCAGTACGCAGACCTCTGGTCCAACAAGGGCCTCATCGCCATGTACTCGGGCCGCCAGGATGACGCGAAGAAGCACTTCATCAAGGCCCTGCGCTACAACCAGGAGCACCTCCAGGCGTACCAGAACCTCGGCGCCATCTACATGCAGGAAGGCGCGTACGGGAAGGCGCACGACAACTTCCGCCGGGCCCTGAAGGTCAACCCGGACAACCTGGAGTCGCGCTACAACCTGGCCCTCTCCCTGATGAAGATGGGGAAGATGGACGAATCCAAGAAGGAGCTGCGCACGCTCCTGGCCGTCAACCCCGGCATCGCCGACGCGCACCACACCCTGGGCGTCATCGCCTATTCGGAAGGTGAATACGACGCGGCTGGCGAGCACCTCTCCCGAGCCACGCAGCTGGTGCAGGACTCGCCCCTGCTGTGGCACGACCTGGGCACCGCGTTCATGGAGCTGGGCCGCTTCCCAGAAGCGCGTGAGGCCTTCGCCAACTGCGCCCAGCTGGACCCCAGCAACAGCAGCTGCATCAACAACCTGTCCCTGGCCCAGCGCAAGGCGGCCCTCACCGACGCGGCCTTCAAGGAGATCAAGGACACGCAGCAGGCGGAGAACTCCGCGCCCGCGCTGTTCATGCTCGCGCGTCAATACCGGGAGAAGGGCCTGCTTGCGGAGGAGGAGTCCACCTACCGCAAGTGCGTCAAGCTGGACGCGAAGTTCGCCGCCTGCCACTACGGCCTCTACGAGCTCTTCTTCGAAGCCCACAAGCGCGAGCACGCGCAGATCGCCTGCAAGAACTTCCTGAAGTACGGGACGTCTGAGGAATTCCCCACGGAGTACCAGACGTGTGAGAGATTCCTGAGCGACGCGACGTTCTGATGTCCCGCCTCCCCGACTCCCCTCCCTTTCGATGAGCGTTCGTCTCACCGTCACGCAGCGCAGCGAGGCCGGCGCGGCCCAGAGCACCGAGTTCGTCCTCGACGACGCGGTCATCACCCTGGGCCGCGACAAGGCCTGTCAGGTCGTGCTCGCCCAGCAAGCGGTGTCGCGCAACCATGCGCGCATCTGCCAGGACGGGACGCTCTTCTTCGTGGAGGACCTGGGCAGCTCGTACGGCACGCAGATCAACGGCAAGCCCGTGCCCAAGGGCGAGAAGCGGCTGCTGCGCAACGGCGACGTCATCGCCATCGCCACGTTCGACGTCCGCTTCGAGCGGGTGATGGACCTGAGCGTCGAAGCCGGCGGGGAGAAGACGTCCTTCATCGCCCGGGGCATGGTGAAGGACGCCATGCGCGGCCTGGCCGGCGGCGGCGAGGAGCGCTACCTGCGCTTCATGAACGGGCCTCGCGAAGGCGAGCGCATCGAGCTGGGGGACGCGAAGGAAGTCATCCTGGGCCGCGATGAGAAGGACGCGGACATCATCCTCAAGGATGACCTGGTCTCCCGGAAGCACGCCAAGGTGCGCCGCGACTGGTCCGGCACGCACGTGGAGGACCTGGGCAGCCGCAATGGCATCAAGGTGAACAAGAAGCGGGTCAACCGCCGGCAGCTCAAGGACGGGGACGAGTTGGAGGTGGGCGCCACCCGCTTCCTGTACGTGGACCCCACCGAGCCGGCCGAGGAGCCCGTTCAGCTCGCCGCCGAGGTCAAGGCGCCGCCGCCGCCCTCGCCCCGTCGTCCGCGCCCGGAGCCCAAGCCCGTGGAGCCCCCGCCGGAGGAGCCCGCGCCTCCGCCCGAGGAGCCCGCGCC
>NZ_JABXEP010000182.1:0-15102 GCF_013372605.1 Myxococcus sp. AM009 | reverse complement strand
CCCCAGCCCATAGAGGTGTGTCATGAAACACCATGCCCAGAAGCTGCTGGTGGTCGCGTTGCTGGTGGGCCTCTGGGAGCTGGTGGCCCGGATGGGTGTCTGGTCTCCCCACCTGCTGCCCCGGCCCCTGACGGTGGCGCAGAGCCTGGTGGCCATGGTCGCCGACGGGCGCCTGGTGGGCGCGGCGGGGCGCTCCCTGGGGCGGCTCTTGCGCGCCTACCTGATGTCCGTGGCCCTGGGCGTCCCCCTGGGCATGTTGATTGCCCGCGTCCCCTTCTTCCGCAACGCCGTGAAGCCGGTGGTGATGGGGCTCCAGGCCCTGCCGTCCATCTGCTGGCTGCCGCTGGCGCTGCTGTGGTTCGGGCTGGCGGACGGCGCCATCCTCTTCGTCGTCGTCATGGGCAGCGTGCTGGGCATCGCCATCGCCACCGAGGACAGCGTCAACGGCGTGGACCCACAGCTCACCCGCGTGGCCAGCACCCTGGGCGTGCGGGGCCTGCGCTTCCAGTTCGGCGTGCTGCTGCCCGCGGCCCTGCCCGGCATCGTCACCGGCCTGAAGCTGGGGTGGAGCTTCGCCTGGCGCGCGCTGCTGGCCGGTGAGCTGCTCTTCGTCTCCGGCGGCCTGGGGCAGTTGCTCACGGTGGGCCGCGAGCTGATGGACGTGCCCCAGGTCATGGCCGTCATGGTGGCCATCGTCATCATCGGCACCGCGGTGGACCGTGTCCTCTTCCAGACGGTGGAGGTGCGGCTGCGGCGACGGTGGGGCCTGACGGCGACGACTTGAGGCATCACGGCCGTGTGGCGCCCGACGCCTGGCCCCGACGGGCGTTGAAATCCCGCCGCCGCGTCACACCTTCAGCGGCCATGCGAGTCTTCCGCACCCTGCTGCCCGTGGTCGTCGCTGGACTGGTGGTGCTCGGCGCGGGCTGCAAGCGCGAGTCCGCCGCGCACGGCCCGGACGCGCCGCTGCGCCTGGGCTTCTTCCCCAACATCACCCACGCCCAGGCGCTGGTGGGCAACGCGGAGGGCGCGTTCGCCTCGCAGCCGGGTGTGGGCCGCCTGGAGGTGATGCAGTTCAACGCGGGCCCCGCCGCCATGGAGGCGCTGGTGGCCGGCTCGCTGGACGTGTCCTACGTGGGCAGCGGCCCCGCCATCAACACGTTCCTCAAGGCCGGGCGCGAGCTGCGCGTCATCGCCGGCGCGGTGAACGACGGCGCGGTGCTGGTGGTGCGCACGGTGAAGACGCCCGCGGAGCTCAAGGGCAAGAAGCTGGCGTCACCGCAGTTGGGCAACTCGCAGGACATCGCCCTGCGCTACTGGCTGAAGCAGCAAGGGCTGACGACGCGCCTGGACGGCACCGGGGACGTGCGAATCTTCCCGCTGAGCAACCCGGACATCCTGGGCCAGTTCCTGCGCGGCGGCATCGAGGGCGCCTGGGTGCCGGAGCCCTGGGGCGCGCGCCTGGTGGCCGAGGGCAAGGGCCGCATCCTCGTGAACGAGGAGGACCTGTGGCCCGACGGGCGCTTCCCCACCACGGTGCTGGTGACGACGCGCCAGGTGCTGGAGACGCAGCGCCCGCGCGTGGTCGCCCTGCTGCGCGCGCACCTGCGACTCACCGAGCGCTGGCGGGAGGACCCCGCCGGCTTCGCCACCGCGGCCAACGCCGCCTATGGCCGCCTCACGAGCAAGCCCTTGCCCGCCGGCATCCTCCAGCAGGCCTTCTCCCGGCTGGAGCCCAGCCTGGACCCGGTGCCGCGGGCGCTCGCCACCGCGGCCGAGCACGCGAAGGCGCTGGGCTTCATCACCGACGCCAACATCGACGGGCTGGTGGACCTGAGCCTGCTGGACGAGGCGCGGGCGGAGCACGGCCGGGGTGACGCGGGCCTAAGGCCGGGGGAGGATGCGCGCCCATGAAGATGGAGCGTGTGGAGGAGACGCTGGAGCGCATCCAACTGGAGGCCGAGCGCGCCCCCGGTGGGGTGCTGGCCTTCGACGGCGATGGCACGCTGTGGAGCGGGGACGTGGGAGACGACCTGTTCCTGGCCCTGCTGGAGCACGGCGGCATCCGCCCGGAAGCGCATGCCGCGCTGGGGCGGCTGGCCGTCGCGCATGGCTTCGAGGAGGGCCTGCCCGCGCGCGAGCTGGCACACCAGCTCTTCGCCGCCTTCGAGGCGGGGCGGATTCCGGAGAAGGACATCTACGAGATGGTGGCGTGGCTCTTCGCCGGCTGGCGCGTGGACGCGGTGCGCGCCTTCGCGAAGGACGTGGTGACCCGGCGCGAGGTGAAGCAGCGCATCCACCCGGAGAGCCGCCGCGTCGTCGAGTGGGCCCGCGGCCAGGGCATCCCCTGCTACGTGGTCAGCGCCTCGCCGCTCGCCGTGGTGGAGGCCGCCGTGCATGAAGTGGGGCTGGACCCCTTGAAGGTGCTGGCCTGCACGCCGCGCACGGAGGACGGGACGGTGCTGGCCGGCATCGTCGAGCCCATTCCCTACGCGGCCGGCAAGGTGCTCTGCCTGCGCTCGCGCACGTCCCAGCCGCTCTATGCGGCCTTCGGAGACAACGTGTTCGACCTGGAGCTGCTGGCGGCCTCGCGCGTGCCGGTGGCCATCCGGCCCAAGCCGCGCCTGCGGGCGAGGGCAGCCGAGCTGCCCTCGCTCGTCCAGCTCCACCCGGAGGACTGAAGCAGCGTCAGTCCTTCGGCCGCACCTCGCCAGCGAGCGCCAGCGCCACGTTCTCCGTGGTGTTCTCCACCTGGTAGACGGCCACCACGCGCTGGCCCTTCTCCGGCTGCTTGCGGATGCGCAGCGCGCTCAGGTCCAGGGGCACCACGGCGCCGGGCTCCGTCTCCAGGTAGAGCATCTGCCCGTTGAGCTTCAGCACCTTGCCAGACAAGCGCTTCATCTCGTCCTGGTCCGGCGTCACCTCGCGGATGGGAACGCCCACGCCGTTGGCCTGAGGGCCCACGTCCAGGATGCGCTGGCTGCCGCTGCTGGAGCGGTCAATGGACATCGTCGCGCCGAAGTTGGTGAAGTTCCGGTCGAGGCCATTCTGGATCGCCGCGCTGTCGGAGCCGAGGCTCTCACCCGCGGGGTCGACGGGGTCATGGGCCAGGGCGGCCACTGGTGCCATCAGCGCCACCACGGCGGCGACCCTCCAGCTCCCTGCGTGCATTCGTTTCATGGGTCCTCCTCCTCGAGGGGCCGTGAGCCCCCCGTTGCCGACAAGCTAGGACCTGACTTGAGGCCGCAGCCCTGAGGGCGGACTGTTCCATCGCACCCAGGGCCGTGCGCCGTGCGGCGCGCCGGGCCCACGGCGCGGAATGTTGACTCCAGACAGGTGGGCGCCCCAAGCGCGCGAGAAAGGGCTAGGGTGCGCCGTCCTGCCAGGACCCTTTTCCCGCCGCCCGCGTGGCGGCAACACGCAGAGGCCGCACGTGAACGGTCGCAACGAAGAGCATCGCATCGCCCTCTTCATCGATTTCGAGAACCTCGTCACCAACACGGGCATCAGCTCCGCGAGCTTCGACCTGCAGCCCTCGCTCGACCGGCTGCTGGAGAAGGGCAAGGTCGTCTACCGACGTGCCTACTGCGACTGGTCCCGCTTCGCCGAGGCGAAGATCCGCCTGCACGAGTTCGGCGTGGAGCTCCTCGACGTGCCGCCCTCCACGCGCGCCGGGAAGAACGGCGCGGACATGCGCCTGGTCATCGACGCGCTGGAGCTGTGCTACGCGCGCGAGAGCATCGACACCTTCGTCATCGGCTCCGGAGACAGCGACTTCTGCCCGCTGGCCTACAAGCTGCGTGAGAACGGGCGCACCGTCATCGGGCTCGCGGTGAAGGAGTCCACGTCGCCGCTCTTCGTGAAGGCCTGCGACGAGTTCATCTACCTGCGCCCGCGCCAGTCACGCTCCGACAAGGGGGACAAGGAGAAGGGCCGGCAGAGCGTGTCCGCCGAGGAGGCGGGCCACAGCAAGCGCGGCCGTCACGGGCGCGACGAGAAGGGCCGGGGCGACAAGGAGAAGACGTCGCAGGGCGGCGGCAAGTCCCAGTCGAAGACGGAGGTGCCGGACATCGCCCGCGAGGTGGTGCAGAGCATGCTGGCGCGCGCCACCGGGCCGGTGAACCCGTCCCTCATCAAGGAAGCCATCGTCCGCAAGGAGCCCGACTTCGACGAGCGCGAGCACGGCTTCTCCACCTTCGCCCGGCTGCTGGCCGCGCTGGAGCAGCAGGGGCTGCTGCGCCGCATCCAGCAGGGCCGCCAGTGGTACGTGGTGGCGGCGGACTTCGACGTCGGCAGTGGCGACGCCAAGAGCAAGAAGCGCGGCCCCGCGCACGCCGCCGAGGAAGACGACGAGCTGGAGTCCTACCCGGACCCGGACGAAGACGAGGGCTGAGCCCCCGTCCCCGCGACTACGCCCCCGCTGGGGGCGTGGTGGCCTCGAAGAGGTGCTCGAGGAACTCGGGCAGCAGGCTGGCGGAGATGACCCACAGCTTGCCTTCGCCCAGGTCCGCGAGCGACGCGCGCTCCACGTACTCCACGCAGGCCGCTTCCACGTAGTGGATGAACACCTTGCGCTCGCGCGCGCGGTACCAGTCCGCCGCGTGGGCCAGCAGCGCCACCATGGCGTCCTGGGCCTCCTTCGTCGCGTCGTCCACCAGCGGCACCAGCCGCACGCCGTCCAGCACGTTGAAGAGGTTGAGGCCCGGCTGCGCCGTCTCCAGCACCGCCAGGACGACGGGGCGGCCCTCGTGCCGCGCCACCACCAGCTCGCGCTCGCGGCCGAGGCCCGCCTCGCCCCAGCGCTCCTTGGCGCGCTTGAGGTCGAAGCGCTCCGGCACCAGGTCCAGCGCCTCCCGGTAGGCCAGCGGGCGCGTGCGCTCCACCTGCTCGAAGAAGGCGGCGCGCTCGGCCTCGGTGGGCGTGCCCACCTCGATGCCCGCGGGGATTTCCCAGGCCCCGTCCACCTCCGCCTCCATCAACTGGAAGGGCACCAGGCACGTCTGGCCCGTGTGCTCGTACCAGGTGGCGAAGTCGAACTTGGTGAAGCGCACCCAGCGCACGCGCGCCTCGCAGAAGGCGAAGAACCACTTCACCTCCGGGTCCACCTGCGTGGGCTCGTAGCCGCGCAGGTAGATGTCGCGCAGCGCCTCGCGCGCCGACGTGCGGCTGCCCTTCACCGGCTGACGCGCCAGCTGGTGCGCCATCCAGCTGCCTTCATACGGCTTCACCACCGACAGCGTGGCGCCCACGGACTGGCCCTCCGGGTGCACCACCCGGTAGCCCAGCCGCGTCCGGCCCTCCAGCCGCGCCAGCGTGGCGTCGAAGCGGGGGTGCGCGTCCTCGAAGTCCTCCGGCGACTTGCCCGGCAGCCGGAAGTAGCCCGAGCCGTCGAAGAGCTTCCAGGTGGCATCACCCCAGTCACCCTCCACCTGGGTGGCCGGGTGCATCTGCGCCTCCACCAGCGCGCGCCAGGCCTGCGCGCCCGCCGCGTCCAGGGGACGCACGGACATGCCACACCGGCGGCCCGCGGCGGTGCTGGAGATGTTGCGCACCTCGGCGCGCAGCCGCACCGGCGCCATGCCTTCCGTCACGACCTCCAGCACCGGCTGACGCAGGCCCGGGTACAGCAGGTCCTCGCCGGGCTCCGTCAGGAAGGCGAGGCCCTCATAGGACAGGTCCAGCACCTGACGCCGCACGTGCACCTGCGGCCACAGGGGATGGTCGAAGGACAGCGTGCAGGCACGGCTCGGCGGCGCGCGCCGCAGCCAGCGGTGGCGGTAGCGAACAATCTCGCGGGGCATCGGCATCAGCACCAGGCCGGCTTCCTCGCGCGCCTCGCTCACCTCCAGGTGCACCACGCTGCTGTAGCCGAAGGCCTCCAGGGTGAAGGGCCCCACGGGCAGTTCACCCTCGAAGCGCCAGCCCATGCGGCCTTCATGCGAGTCGAAGTACGCGGCCGTCACCGGCACCTTGCGCCCATCCGCGGCGCGCGCCATGCCGCGCGCCCGCCGGCCCACCAGCGCGTCGCAGATGCGCCGCACGCGGTCGGGGTGCTCGATGCGCTCCTTCCACACCGGCCGCGTCTCCGGCGGGAGCAGCAGGCCGTTGTCACGCAGGGCCTCCAGCACGGAGACGATGCGGCGGCCCGCGTCCAGGGGCGGCGCCAGGAAGCGCAGGCTCACCTCCGGCGCGCCGCGCACGTCCATGACCTCCACGTCCAGCGCGGTGGCCCAGCGCTCGCCATGGCCCAGCACCACGGAGGCGGTGTCGCCCGGCTTCGGCGCCGCCTGCGTGCCCAGGTTCAGCGTCAGGTGCTCCAACGACAGCTGCACCAGCCGGCACGGCGCCTGGAGGTTTCCGAACGACGCCACCGCCGTCAGCTCCGTCCCCATCCGGTAACCGAGCATCGACGCCCGGCCGCTCAACCCTTCCAGCGTGTCCGCCTGCATGACAGCTCCGTTGTCTGAAGGAGACCGAGTGTACGGCTTCACAGGTGTGAGACTTGAGAATTCTCATCCGAAGCGTGAGCACGAACGAGCCATGCGTAAGCTGCTCTCCAGGACAGGTCTGGATGTCTGATTTTTCAAGTGTCGCGCGGAGCGCCGTTTCACTCTGAGCAGGATGTACGCTCGCATCCCATCGGGTCCACACACACCCAGGCTTTGCGGGTGAGACGATGTGGCATGGATACCTGAGGAGCGAGGGCTCGCACGCTCGCTCGCTGAGATGGAACCGGCATCGTCAGCGGGTTAGGGGGAGGACCATGCCGCTCAACACCCTCTGCCTTCGTTGCGGCATGTGCTGTGACGGGACGCTCTTCACGCTCGTGTCGCTCCAGCCGGAGGAAGCCCTGGCGCTCCAGCGGCGGGGGCTGCCCGTGGGCTCACGCACGGATGGAAGTCCCGCCTTGATGCAGCGCTGCTCGGCCCTGGATGGGCGCACGTGCACCGTCTACGCGGACCGGCCGGCGAGCTGCAGGCGGTATCACTGTCAGTTGTTCTCCGCGCTGGCGGAGCAGGAAGTCTCGTTGGACGAAGCGCTCGCGGTGGTGGACGAGGCCCATGCGCGAGTGGCCGCCGTGGCGCGCACGCTGGCGCCTGCTTCGGAGGAGGCGCCGCGCTCGGTGCTGCAGCGGGCCCGGCGCGCGAACCTGCCCGAGCACGGAGGCCCGCTGTCCGCGACGGACCTGGCCACCTATGAGCATGCGGAGGCCTATCTGGACACGCACTTCCGGGGGCGCTTCGGGCGGCGGGGTTGAGCGCGGCGACGCGGTGAATCCCAGCCGCCTCGCGCACCGGTGTGGCTACGATGCGGGCGCGAGAAGCCGGGCCGTGCTTCCACGGCGCCGCGTGACACCGAGGACTTCAATGAAGACGAACGCGTCCGTGCTGGCGGTGATGACGTGCTCCCTGCTGACGGCGCCTCTGGCCATCGCGGATGACACGGCCCCCGTGAAGTCCGCGTCGGTGGATTTGAATGGAGACGGCACGCCCGAAGCGGTGTCCCTCCAGTTCGACGCGCCGAAGAACGAGTTCGTCCTCAAGGCGGGCAGCGCCACAGTCCGAGGCCCCGGTGACGACAATGAACCCGCGGGCGTGTTCATCGTGGACCTGGACAGCCGGGACAAGCGCAAGGAGCTCATGGTGCGCACCGGGCAGACGGACTACGACCAGCGCTCGTACCTCTACGGCTTCGACGGCAAGGCGCTGAAGCTGCTGGGCACCGTGCCCGCGCTCACGGAGGCCAAGGGCAACGGCATCATCCTGTCCGACTCATGGCAGGGCTTCTGGAACCGGCGCGACAAGTACGTGTTGGACGCGAAGACGGGCAAGGTGTCCGAGGTGCCGCAAGATTTGTACGCCGTGGGCGTCGAGGCCACGGTGAAGCAGTCGTTCCCGCTGGCGCGCAGCCGCACGGACAAGAACGCCGTGGCCATGCTGGCCCAGGGCTCGAGGATTCAGGTCCTCGCCGCCGCGCGCTCGGGCCGCAAGGGTGGGGGCTACCTCTACCTGGTGAAGTCCTCCACGGGGCTGCTCGGTTGGGCCACCGCGAAGGATTTGACGGAGAAGACGGACGGCCTGCCGCTCGCGGGTTGAGGGCAGGCGCTATCGCTGGACGGCGAGAATGCGCCAGCCCCGCACGTCCACGGCGTAGGTGGCTGCTTCGGTCGCGGTGGCGCCTTCGCTGCGACATGCGCCTTCCTTCACCAGGAATCTGACGAGCACGACTTCATCGTTCAGTGGAGCCACCTCGACATCGTAGGAGTCGCGGCGATGGAGACACACGTCATCGGGCGTAGCGCCCCGAGGCGGCTTCACATCCCGAGGAAGCATGTCGTCCATCGCGAGTTCGATGGCAGCGGCCAGGTTCGCCGGCACCTGCACGCGGCCTTCCGATGGGAGCCACAATGGGTAAGGCAGCTTCGCCGCCTCTTCCTTGGAGGCATGCTCCGGGCGAAAGGGCCGCTGGAAGAGAGCACAACCGGGGATCATCACCACCGTCAGCAACAGGGCTCGACACTTCATGACCCGCTCCTAGTCGCCCACATCCGTGACGATGCCGAGTGGCTTGTGCTCCGGCTTGATGATGCCAATGAGTTCCCAGGTCCTTCCCTTACGAAGATAGACCTCACCGGGCTGAGGCTCATTCGCATGGGGAACCAGCTTCATCACATGACAGTCCGTGTCGAACTGGATTCGGATGAGCCATCGCTGGTTCTTCTCCCACCTGTCTTCCGGTGTCAGTGGCGACGGTGCCCAGGGATGGCTGTGGTAGTCCGCGATGCCGACTGCACGGCCACGCTCATCCCGTACATAGCGTGGTGACGTACACGACTTGCGCTTGTTGGGACCGATTCGCTGCATCTCACCGATGGGAGAGGGATAGCTCGCGTAGAAGACGCCGTCCCCGAGCGAGTAGAGGACGCCGCAGTACTCCTGGCCGTATTCCTTCTCTCGCGCTCCATCCATCTCCATGATGATGGGACAGAGCTGGTCGATGACGTCATCCACGTTCCTGGAGGGTTGGATGGCGGGCCATGGGCCTCGAACTCATACCTGACCACCATCAGGCCCGAAGTAGACGTCCTTTCCAGCGTACCGATAGCCCGCCCCGCTGCAGGCCGTCAGCAACAGGGCAACCTGGGCCCAACGAAGGCTCATCCTGGCGTCCCTCCCACACCCGCGCCGGCTACCTGGCCAGCGCCAGCTCGATGCGTCCGAGCTGCTCGTCGGTGGACGTCACCTTCACCGTCACCGGCATGCCCACGGTGAAGGTCCGCTCCTTGCCCACCAGGGACAGCTCGCGCGAGTCCGGCCGGAAGGGGCCGCCGGACAGTGCGTCCGTGGGCACCACGCCTTCCACCAACATGCCGTCCAGCTGCGCCACCAGGCCGAAGGGCCGCACCCGCGTCACACGCGCTGGGAACTGCTTCCCCACGTACCCCGCCATCCACCGCGCCTCCAACTCACGGTGCCGGTCGTTCTCCGCCCGCGTCGACGCGCGCGCCTTCGCGTTGATGTGCACCGCGAGCGCCTCCATCCCCGGGTCCTCGTCCACGAAGTCCCGGCGCCCCTGCAGGTACCCCTTCAACGTCCGGTGCACCGCCAGGTCCGCATACCTTCGAATCGGTGACGTGAAGTGCAGGTACAGCGGCGCCGCCAGGCCGAAGTGCGGCCCCGGCTTCACCGTGTAGCGCGACGGGCCCAGGGAGCGCCGCAGCACCGAACGCAACGCCGGCTCCGCCGCCGCGCCCACAATCTGCCGGTCGAACGCCGCCAGCGCGAGCGGCGTCAGCTCCCGCCCGAAGCCCGCCGCGAAGCCGGACGTCTCCGCGAAGGCATTCAGGTCCGCCACCCGCAGCGGGTCCGGCTGCTCGTGCACGCGGTACACCCCCGGCAGGCCGCGCGCCAGCATCCACCCGGCGATGGCCTCGTTCGCCGCCACCATGAAGCGCTCAATCATCGCGTGCGCCGACGTCGGCTGCTCACTCACCAGCCCGGACAGCTCGCCCGTCGCCTGGTCGAAGGTGAAGCGCGCCTCGTCCCGCGCGAACTCCATGCCGCCGCGCGCCGCCCGCGCCACCGCCAGCCGCGCCGCCGCCAGCCGGAACCACGGCATCACCTCCCGCACCGGCGCCATGGGCGCCGACACCTCACCCCGGTCCAGGAAGGCGGCCACCTCCTCGTAGTTCAGCCGCGCCCACGAGCGGATGACGCTCTCGTACACGTCCGCCGCCGTCACCCGGCCCTGCGGGTCGATGCGCAGCTCCACCGTGAGGCACAGCCGCTCCTCGCCCTGCACCAGGCTCAGCCAGTGCGAGGACAGCGCCTCCGGCAACATCGGCAGCACGCGCCCCGCCAGGTACACGCTGGTGGCCCGCTCGCGCGCCTCGGCGTCCAGCGCCGTGCCCTGCTTCACGTACTCAGCCACGTCCGCGATGGACACCAGGAGCCGCAGCGCCCCGTCCGGCCCCGCCGGCAACACCGAAATCGCGTCGTCGATGTCCCGCGTGGACGGCGCATCCACCGTCACCGTGGGCACGTCCCGCAGGTCCCGCCGCGCGCCCACCGCGTGCGGCACCGCGCGCGCGCCCCGCGCTTCCTCCATGGCCTCCTCGGAGAAGTCCTTGCGCAGCCCGTGCCGGGCGATGACGCGCTCCAGGGAGCGGTCCTCCCCCGCTTCCACCCGGTAGCACAGCACCACCTTGCCCTCGTCGATGCGCGCCACCACCGCGTCACCGGCCTGCACCTGCGCCCCCGCGGGGTCGAGCACCCAATCCGCGTTGGCCACCTCGCGGTCCACCCGGAGCAGGGGCGCGCCCTTGCGCAGCACCACCTCGCCGTAGACCTGCGTGCGGGGCCGCTCCACCAACGACAGCTGGCTGGCCGACCAGCGCCCATCCGCGCCCGCCGTCACCGTGGCCGTGACGACGTCCCCGGCGAAGTACGGGTTGAGGTCGGGCGGCGGGACGAAGGCGGACAGCACCTCCGGCGAGCCGGGCGTCTGGACGGTGAGGAAGCCGAAGCCTCGGGGGTGGACGTCGAGACGGCCGGTGACGGTGCGGGGCGAAACGGAAGTATCCATGGAACCTTGGGCGCGTGTTTAGCCCACTCCCATCGTGGGAAAGCAGGGCTCGCGCGGGAAAGTGTCGGCCCCCGGGACACGGCCCATGGAGGGCCTGCGTCTCACCGGGAGCGCCATCGCCAGGGATTGGCGAGTTGCCGGACGTGGACGCAGCCGGCCCCGCGCCCCTGACACCCCGGCCAGGCCCGCCCACGATTCCCCACCTGAATCCGGCTTCAATTCCGCCCTACCCGGGAAGTCACCGGGTCCAGTAACAAACCCGTGAGGGACGGGGCTTTCGCGTCCCTCCGGCTCACGGTGTACATTCGACGCCATTCGATGAGTGGGAACACGCTGCCGCTCGCGCCGGAAGCGCGCTCGCTGGGCAAGTACGAGGTGCTCTGCCGCCTGTCGACGGGCGGGATGGCGGAGATTTTCCTCGCGTCCCAGCGTGGCCTGGCGGGTTTCCACAAGCTGGTGGTGCTGAAGCAGATTCTCCCCGACATCCGCGGCGAGGAGGAGTTCGTCCGGATGTTCCTGGACGAGGCCAAGGTGACGGCCGCGTTCAACCACCCGCACATCGCCCAGGTGTACGACCTGGACATCGCGGACGGAGAGCTCTTCCTCTCCATGGAGTTCGTCCCGGGCGCCACGCTGGTGGAGGTGGCGCGCGCGTGCCGGCAGGCCAATACCCCCATCCCCATGGGCTACAGCCTGATGGCGGTGCGCGACACCGCCGTGGCGCTCCACTACGCGCACACCTTCACGGATCCGCTGGGCCGCCCCTCCCCCGTCATCCACCGGGACGTGGCGGAGAAGAACATCATGGTGACGTACGAGGGCGTCACCAAGCTGCTCGACTTCGGCATCGCCAAGAGCCTGGCCCGCGCCAGCCGCACCGCGGTGGGCATGGTGAAGGGCACCAGCGGCTACATGTCGCCCGAGCAGATTCTGGGCGAGCCGCTGGACGCGCGCAGTGACTTGTTCAGCCTGGGCGTGGTGCTGCACGAGTGCCTCACCGGCATGCGGCTGTTCTACGCCAAGCAGGCCGAGGCGATGATGAACGCGGTGCTGCGCTGCGAGGTGACGCCGCCCTCGCGCACCAACAAGCACGTGCCGCCAGAGCTGGACACCATCGTCATGCGCGCGCTGTCCAGGCGCCGCGAGGACCGGTACGCCTCCACGCTGGAGTTCGCCCGCGCCATCGAGCGCGCCGTGGGTCCGCTCATCTGGCACCCCGAGCAGAGCAGCGAGCTGATGCTGCGCCTCTTCTCCGACCGGCGCGACCAGACGCGGCAGCTCCTGATGAGCGGGCAGGACGACACGGGGGACACCACCGGCGTGGTGAACCTGGCCAAGGTCATGGCCATGGGGGCCGAGCCCTCCGAGCTGCCCACCGGCGGCGTCACCTTGCCGCCGTCACCTCGGGCTTCGGGAGCGCCTCGCGGCGCCGCGCCGTCCACCGCGCCCCGGCGTCCCACCCCGGGCGCTCCCACCGCGTCCCCGGATGCCGGCACCGTTCGCAAGGCCGTGCTCCAGGCGCCACCGGTCAAGCGGCTGGCCTCGCGCGCGCCGGCCGCCGCACGCCCGCCGCCGCCTCCTCCTCCCGCCGAGGCCATGACGTCCCCTCCGTCCGAGCGGCAGCACG
Organism: Myxococcus sp. AM009; assembly: GCF_013372605.1. Classification (NCBI taxonomy): domain Bacteria; kingdom Pseudomonadati; phylum Myxococcota; class Myxococcia; order Myxococcales; family Myxococcaceae; genus Myxococcus; species Myxococcus sp. AM009. Next base: position 2,390 of record NZ_JABXEP010000182.1, on the reverse strand, counting down.
TGCGCACCCAGCCGGGGATGCCGGTCCACCCACCGGAGCACACGGTCCGCACGCAGTTGCCGGGCGCTGGCCGGGAGTCGGGCGCTTCTGCACCCGCGCCGGGTGAGGCCTCCGCGCGTCAGGGCTCGCGGGCCTCGGCGGCGGATGCCCAGGCCACCGCGCGGGAACAGACCCAGGTCCGCGGGGTGCGCTCCCCGGAGCCACCCGCTCCGACAGCGCCCGAGGATTCCCGCGCCCGGCCGATTCGCACGCCGGATACGGTCCCTGCCGCGGATGCACGGTCTCGCTCATCCCGGACGCAAGACGGCCTGCGCACGGTGGCCCCACCCGAAGCGCCCGCGCCTCGGGCCGCGACGGAGGACGCCTCCCGCGCCCGCGCTTCCCGCACCCAGGACGGCCTGCGCGCCTCCGTGCCCACGCCGCCTCCCGCCGAGCGCGACCTGCGGACGGCGATGATTCGCATGCCGGTGCTGCCCCCCGAGCGTGGCGAGGACACGGTTCCGGTGACGCCCTCGCCGCGCCGCTCCACTCCTCCCCGTCGCAGGCAGGGTGGCGCTTCGAACGAGCCCACCACCCAGCCCGTCCGCTTCCACGACATGCCCGTGGAGGAGGAGGACGACGAAGAATCCACGGTGCAGAGCCGGGGCGACACGACAAGCCCCAGGCGCGCGCGGCCCCCACAGCCACCGTCCCAGCCACCGCCTCGGCGAAACCGGGCCTGGATGGCCGTCACGGCGGTGGTGGGCATGCTGGCGCTGGGCGTCGCGGTGGTGATGCTGGGGCTGGACGGTGGCGTCGTGTCCTCCCGGCTGAGGCCCCTGCTCGGCCGGGGTGCCCCACCGCCGCCCCAGCAAACCGCCGGGACGCGTCCCCCGGTGAACGCGGACGAGGACCTGGCGGCGGGGACAGCGACTCCCGTGGCTCCACCGGTGAACGAGGGGGCGAAGGACACGGGTGCGTCAGCCCTGGCCATCGCGGAGGTGGACCCCTCCGCCCTGACGGATGAGGCGCCGGTGCCGGATGAGCGTGCCCCGGACTCGGACGCCGCCACCGAGGACGACGCCCCGCTCAAGGGACCCCGGACCTTCAAGCGCGTCCGCAACGGGACGCAGCGGAGCAAGGCGGTCGCCACGGGGCTCCGCAAGGCACCGGCCACGCCGCCCACCTCGGAGAGCGTACCGGCGGGCGAGCCCGGCTTCCTCACCCTGGTCACCGAGCCCAAGGCCCAGGTGTTCCTCGGCGGCCAGGACCTGGGCAAGACGCCGCTCTTCAAGGTGAAGCTGCCCGCGGGTCAGCACACCCTGAAGCTGGTGGATGCCACCGCCAAGGCGCACCAGGTTCCCGTGGACATCCAGCCCGGGGAGACGACCTCCGTCCGCGGCCCGTTGAGCCTGCTTTCGGACCCCTGAACCGCGGGGCAGGCAATCAACGCCGGAGACATGCGTACCTTGAGCACGTCGGGGTCCGTGTCGTGACCCCTTTTCCATTGGAGCGTGCCCATGTCCCCCGCCCGCGTCTCAATCGTCGCGTCCTTCCTCCTCTTCGGTGCCTGTGCCCATGCCCAGGACGCTCAAGCCGGTGCGTCCACTTCCACACGACAGCGAGGCGACGTCCGGGAGGTGCCCGACTTCGACGAGGTGTCGGTGAGCCATGGCATCCGGGCCGAGGTGAAGGTGGGCCCCAAGTCCGTGCGCCTGGAGGGCCCGGCCGAGCTCGTGTCCCGAATCGAGCTGGATGTGCATGACGGGGCGCTGCGCACCCGCGTGGACAGGAAGCTCTTCGACGGGTTCCGAGGCGGCAGCGTCCGCCTGTACGTCTCCAGCCCGCGCGTGGAAGGCATCCACGCCAGCGGCGGCAGCCACGTGGACGCGGACGCCACGCGCACGGACGAGTTCGACGTCGAGGCCAGCGGCGGCGCCATCGTCAACGTCCGCGGCGTGGATGCACGCCAGGTGGAGACCGAGGCCAGCGGTGGCTCGAAGGTGACGCTGGCGGGACGGGCGACGGACTTCGACGTCGAGGCCAGCGGGGGCTCCGTCGTGCGGGCCCTGGACGTGAAGGGCGTCAAGACGCTGGACGCGGAGGCGAGCGGCGGCTCGCGCGTGGAGGTGGATGCGTCCGACCGCGTCAGCGGCGAGGCCTCCGGGGGCAGCGTCCTCCAGCTCGTGTCCCGCCCGAGCCAGAGCGACGTGCGCACCAGCGGCGGCTCCCGGCTCGTCTACAAGGACTGACGCGCCCGCCGCCGTGGAAGGCGTGCCGCGTCAATGACAACACACGGGTGGGGTGAACCGGACAGCATCCGAGGTCGCGGGTGGGCCGGCTTGCTCCGCATGGGCCGGGGCGGCTGGAATGCGCGTCCCCACCCCTCGCGGAGCTGCCCACCCGATGAC
>NZ_JABXEP010000181.1:0-15290 GCF_013372605.1 Myxococcus sp. AM009 | reverse complement strand
GACGCTGCCCGCGTTGCCGATGCCCATGGCCACCGTGAAGGTGACGCTCGCGAAGGAGATGGCAATCTGATGCGCCCCCACGCTCGCCGGCCCCAGGCCCGCCGCCAGCACCCCCGCCAGCGCGAACACGCCAATCTCCGCGGAGAAGTGGAGGCCAATGGGGATGCCCAGCTTCACCGCCCGGGCCAGGTCCGCCCACACGGGCAGGCGCGTGGAGGACTCGGCGCCCACCAGGGGCCTGCCCCGCACCGCGAACACCACCACGCCCAGCTGCACCGCGGTGCACAGCGTCGTCGCCATCGCGGAGCCCGCCACGCCCATGGCTGGAATCGCCCTCAGCGGCCCGAAGGCGGCCGGCAACACCTCACCGCCGAACACCAGCAGCACGTCCGCGGCCACGTTGAAGACGTTGGCCGCCACCGTCGCAATCACCAGCGGCCGTGTGTAGGCCGTGGACTGGCAATACGAGCGCACCATGAGGAAGGCCAGCATCAGCGGCATGCTGGGCGCGCGCCACAACAGGTAGTCCCGGGCGCCCGAGACCTCGGCCGCGCCAATGCCGCCCAAGAGCAGCAACGGCGGCGTCAGCAGCAGCAGCGCCCCCAACACCAGGCCCGAGAAGAGCGCCAGCCAGCCGCCCTGCCAGAGCAGCCCCCGGGCCCGGGTGAAGTGCCGCGCGCCCATGGCCTGGGACATCATCGGGTCGAACCCCATCATCAGGCCCATGCCGAAGCCGCTGACGGCGAAGAAGAGGCCGTTGCCCAGCCCCACCGCCGCCAGCGCGGACGTCCCCGCGCGCCCCATCACCAGCGTGTCCACCAACCCCATGAGCGCCTGCCCGCCCTGGGCGATGGCGATGGGGATCGCCAGCCGGGACAGCTCTCGGAGCTCGGTGCGGGGGGAATTCACGGAGGACGTCGGTAACACGGCGGTGGACATGGGGAGTGCGCCTATAGCGCCTTCCGGCAGGGAATGCGCTGCCCACGTCCGACGGCGCCGCGGCCCCTCGCCTGACCAGGAGGCTGGTGATGCCATCCCCATGACACGTCCCCTGGGACACCCGGCGTCCCAGGGGGCGAGTCGCGCGTCAGCCCCGCGTCACGGCCCCTGGGGCCCTGGCTGAGCGGGCGCCGGAGGCAGGAAGGGCGCGGTGGCCAGCGGCGTCTGGAGGCTGCTCACGTGGGACACGCGCAGGCCCGCGTCGGAGATGGCGTACACGTAGTCGTCCGCCATGATGCTGCGGCGCACCGTGGGCTGCCAGTACCAGCTCCAGTGCGGGAAGTTGAACGCCTGGTACATGTCCCGCACGGAGACGGTGCCCACCGGCGAGAAGCCCGTGGCCGTGTCCACGCGGAAGACGCGCAGCTCGCTGCGGAAGGCGGACCAGTAGTCAAAGGCGTTGTAATCCCAGTCCATGAAGGGCAGGGCCAGCAGTCCCTTGGCGGGGAAGTAGGTGAAGGCCTTGTGCTCTTGGAGCGCCTCGCTGTGGCTGCTCATCGAGCCCAGCTGGTGCGTGAAGGTCTCCCTGGGCCGCGCCAGGTCGCTCACGTCGAAGAGCGACAGCTTGAGGGCGCGGTCCTGCCAGGTGCCGTCCTCGTTGCGGTGCTCGCCGAAGGTGAGCAGGTGCGTGTCGCCCAGCGGATGGATGTAGGTGGAGAAGCCGGGAATCTTCAGCTCGCCCACCATGCGCGGGTGCGCCGGGTCGCTCAGGTCGAAGGTGAAGAGCGGGTCCACCTGCCGGAAGGTGACGACGTAGCCGCGCGTGCCCACGAAGCGCGCGCTGAAGATGCGCTCGCCCCGGGCCAGGTCCTCGCTGCGCCCCAGCTGCTTCAGGTACCCGCCCTCTTCGCGCAGCGTCACCACGCGGTTGACCGTCTCCGGAGGCGTCCACACGGCGTCGCCATCCCCCGCGACCTCCTCCCCCGGGAGCTCCACGGTGGTGGCCACCCGCAGCACGCCCTCGTGCTCGTCCATGGCGAACTGGTTGACGACGTACCCCTCCACCGTGCCGCTGCCCACGTAGGTGGCCCGGTCCGGGTCGCGGATGTCGAACTTGTGGAGGTACGTGTGCGTCGTCTGGCCCGGCTCCGGCCACCACCACCAGTGGCGCGCCGCCAGGTAGAGCGCGTCATGGGACGCGTACACCTCGCCGGGCGCCGCCACCAGGCTGGTGCGGCCAGGCTCCGACTCGCTCGCGTCCAGGTTCAGCGACAGCACCGACACCAGGCCCAGGCCCGTGGGCGCGTTGGTGCGGTAGAACGACGTGCAGTCATACGCGAGCGGCTTCACCTCGCCGGCCGCCGTCACGCGGCGCCCAGGGGGGAGCCACTGCGCCAGCGTCTGCGCGCGGATGGCCTGCTCGTTCTGCTGGATGAGCGCGTCGATGTGCGCGGCCAGCCGGAGCCGGTTGTCGAAGAGCCCCCGCGAATACTCGGGGTAGAGGCGCACGTCCGCGGGCCAGCGGAACCCGTCCGACACCACCAGCCGCACGGCGCCCTCCACGCGCCGGGCGCTGAGGTAACCGCCGGGCAGGTATACCTGCTCCAGCACCCGCGGCGCCTCCAGGTCCGCCACGTCCACCACCGTCACCTTCACGGTGTTGCCGTGCCCGTAGCCGCCACAGCCGAAGCCGGCGCAGTCGAGTGCGGGCCCGTCCGTGACGCGGCCTCCCGAGCCCGAGCCCGGCCGCGGCTCGGACACCGCCGAGGTGATGACCAGCCGGTTGCGCTCGGGGTCGAGCAACATCTCCCGCGGCCAGCCCTCCACTTCCAGCGCGGCCGTCCGCGCGAGCTGCTCGGCGGGCCAGGAGCGGTGGAGGTAGAGCCGCTGCCCCGACAGCACGAAGATGCGCGTGCCATCGTTCTGCACGAAGTCGGCCTCGTGCACGCCGGACACCTGGTTGTTCGTGCCCGTGTAGTCGGTGGGGCTGCCGCCGCCGCCAGCGGAGTCTTCCTGCGGTGCCCCGACCGTGGGCGTGGGCGGCGCCTCACCCCCTCGGCCACCCCCGTAGGTGTACTGCTTGTAGACCTCCAGCACCGCGCGCATCTGCTTCGTCGCGGTGTCCTCGATGTGCTGCTCCAGGGCCTCGCAGCCGGGGAAGGTCTCCAGCCGGGCCTCCTGCCGCACGGGCTCGTTGCCGAACGGGGGCGGCGGCTTGCTTCCCTCGTCACCACACCCCACCGCGACGACCGCCACCACTCCGGCCCAACTCCAGCGTTTCCACTGCTGCATTCGCCCCTCCCTCTGCGCTTCGGCCCCACTGGCGGCCCACGGGCCTCCCCGGTGTCACGCCAGCGGCGGCCGGGCCTTGTTGCCACTGGCGTGCCAGGGCCTCGCCCCCTGTGAACCCAGGCCTGTCGAGCGGTCGCGCGGCCCCGCGCCTCTCAGAAACCTGAGGCGCGCGGTGAACCTGGAGCCGGAAAACCGAGACCCCGGGGCACGAAGCGGACGAACTGCTGGGTGAGCACCGGGTCCATGTGCTCCAGCCGCAGCCCCATGCCCACCGCGGACCGGAAGGCGCCCTGCGGCAGGGGCGGGTTGGACCACGCCACCGTCGCCTCGGCGGTGCAGGGCGAGCGCTGGCCCGCGAGCAACACCTTCAGCGTCAGCCGCGTGCCCTCGCGCGCCGGCGTCAGGGTGCGCACGAAGAGCGCGCCCGGCCCCGCGTCATGGCTGAAGCCCGACAGCGTCGTCCCGTTGGCCGTGGTGAACTCCACCACCGTGAAGAAGGGCACGCGCTCGGCGGCGCGCAGCGGGGTGTGGCCCGGGACCAGCCGCCCCAGGACGCGGCCGAGCAGCTCGTCCGCGCCCAGGTGACGCTTCTCCAGGAGCGGCGCGCCCCCCAGCGCCTGCGCCCGGGCGAGCACCTCCTGCGACTCCTCCGCGCGCGACAGCAGCACCAGCGGCTTGCGCGGGTGCGCGTCGTGGAGCTTCGTGGCCAGGGCCAGCGCCTCGCGCGGCGTGCGCGACACGTCCACCACGAAGCCATCCAGGTGCGCGCCGTGCTCCGCCGCCAGGTTCGCCGCGTCCCCCATGTCCCGTGCGTAGAGGACGTGAAGGCCCTCCTGCTCCAGCGAGCCGCCCAGGAAGGTGTGCAGGAAGCGCCCGCCCTCCACCAGCAGCACCCGGCGCCCTCGCGGCAGGCCCTCGCGGACACGCTCCCGGGCCTGGCGCACCGCGGCCAGCTTCGCCTCCAGGGCGCCCAGCGCCACCGGCTTGGGCAGGAAGTCGTCGGCGCCCGCGCGCCAGCAGTGCATCACCTCGTGGGGCTCGCCGCCGGAGGTGAACATGATGACGGGCACGTTGCGCCCCGCCGGGTGGGCCTTCACCAGCCGGCACACTTCATCACCCTGCATGCGCTCCATGCGCAGGTCCAACAGGATGAGCGCCGGGGTGCGCCGGGCCAGCTCGGCCATGCAGGTCTCGCCGCCCTCCAGCGCCACCGCCTCGCAGCCCAGCCGCGTCAGGTGCAGGCGCACCACCTCCCGGGCGGTGCGGGAGTCATCCACCACGAACACGGTGTCACGCGCGTTGGGAGGAGGGCTCATACGCTCACGGATAGGTGGAAAGAGGTGCCAAGGCCACGGGCGCCCGGGGCCACCGTTCGGGGATGGACGCTCAGGCGCGAGGCTCCTGGCGACCGGACAACAACCGCGTGAGCTGCTTGGCGATGGTGGCGCACTGCGCCGCGTTGCCGCTGTCCAGGGCGGACCGTCCGCCATCCAGCAGGCGCTGCACCGTGCCCAGGGTGGCCTGCGCCTCCGGGCTGGGGTTCTCCTGGGCGCTGCGCTGGAGGAGCCGCGCCAGCTTCTCCCCGCGCTCCAGCAGCTTGCGGAACAGCTCCTCCGCGCGCTTCGAGTCCACCACGCCCTGCGAGCGCGCGTAGTGGGCCTGCTCCGCGCCCAGCTTCTCCGCCTCGCCCTGCGGCAACCCGGCGCGGGCCTCCAGCCGCACGGCCTCCATGTTGCCGGTGGTCAGGTCCGTGGCCTTGACGGAGAGAATCGCCTCGCTGGACAGCTCGAAGACGACCTCCAGCGGCACGTCTCCGCGCGAGGCGACGTGGAGGCGCTTGAGCACCACCTCGCCCAGCTTGTAGTTCTCGTCCTGGAACTCGCTCTCGCCCTGGTACACGGGGATGCGCGCTTCCTGCTGGCCGGAGCTGCCCGGATAGAAGATGTCCCGCGCCACCACCGGCACGCCGGTGTTCTTCGGGATGAGCCGCTTCACGCGCCCGCCCATGACGCCCACGCCCAGGCTCTGGGTGGCGACGTCCAGCAGCAGCGCCTGACCGGACTGGCGGATGAGCTCGTCGGCCTGCACCGCGGCGCCCAGCGCGACGGCCTCGTCGGGGTGCACGTCCGTGGAGGGCGCGCGGCCGAAGAAGTCCGCCACCAGCCGCCGCACCAGCGGCACGCGCGTCATGCCGCCCACCAGCAGCACCACGTCCACCGCGTGCGGGTCCATCTTCGCGTCGCGCATCACCGACTCGCAGACGTCCAGGCAGCGGCGCGACAGCGGCTCGGACAGCGTTTCGAAGAAGGAGCGCGTCAGCACCGTCTCCAGCTCCGCCATCCGCTTGCCGGGCGCCGAGTGGTCTCCCAGCCCGGCGACGTAGATGGACGCCTCTTCCTTCTCGGTGAGCTCGCGCTTGGCGGACTCGGCGGCCACCTTCAGCCGGCGCAGGCTCTGCGCGTCCTGCGACACCACGTGCCGCAGCTCATCGTCCACCTGCGCCAGCAGCCACTGGACGATGCGCTGGTCGAAGTCCTCGCCGCCCAGCTTCGGGTCGCCGCCGGTGGCGCGCACCTCGAAGACGCCGGACTTCACCTCGAGGATGGACACATCGAAGGTGCCACCGCCCAGGTCGAACACCAGCGCGTTGCCCTCGAAGCCGCGCGACAGGCCATACGCCAGCGCCGCGGCGGTGGGCTCGTTCACCAGCCGCACCACGTCCAGCCCGGCGATGCTGGCCGCCTCGCGCGTGGCCTGCCGCTGGTTGTCGTCGAAGTTGGCCGGGACGGTGATGACGCACTTGGTGACGGGGCGGCCGAAGTGCGCCTGCGCGTCCAGGGCCAGCTCGCCCAGAATCATCGCGGACACCTGCGTGACGGGCATCACCCGCCCGGCGAGCCGCACGCGCACGTCGCCAGCGGGCCCGGCCACCAGCGGATACGGCACCAGCGCCTTCGCCTCCTGAATCAGCTCCGGCGTGTAGCGGCGCCCCAGGAAGCGCTTGGTGGCCCACACCACGGAGTCCGGGTGCTCCTCGGCCAGGGATTGTGCAGCGACGCCCACCACGCGCTCGCCAGCTTTGTTCACGCCCAGCGTGGACGGCGTCAACCGGCCACCCGCGCGCGCGGGAATCAGGCGCGGGCGTCCGTCTTCCACGGTCGCCACGGCGCTGTTGGTAGTACCCAGGTCGATGCCGATGACGGGGTCATGCATGGGGGGCCGAGAGGACACCACCCTACGGGTGTTCGCGCCAGCTCGCCAAGCCCCCTTCCCGCGCCTGCCTGCCGATAAGCGTCGCTTTCCCACGCCGCGGCCCGGGCCGGCAGGCGTGCCCCGGGTGACAGGGCGCCCCGATGCCAGGGACGTTGCTCGGGGGAAATGCCCGTGCTAAGGGCGCGACCGCCATGGTGAACGTGTCGATCGCCCGCCGCTACGCCCGCGCCCTCCTCGATGTCGCTTCAGAGGCGGGCCGCACTGACGCCGTCGCCGAGCAGCTCACCGCCTTCGCTGACGTCATCGCGAAGAACGCCGAGCTGACGGATGTGCTCGTCAACCCCGCCTACACCCGCGAGCAGCGCCTGCGGGTGGTGGAGTCGGTGATGACGGCCATCCCCGGCGGCGTGGAGCCCACGCTGGCCAACACCCTCCGCCTGCTGGTGGACCGCAACCGCCTGGGTTACCTGGCGGACATCGCCCGCCTCTACCGCGACATGGCGGATGCCCGTGCCGGCCGCGTCCGGGGCCACGTCACCAGCGCCGCGCCGCTCCCGGCCGACGCCCTGGCCCAGCTCCAGCAGACCCTGCAGCAGCTCACCCAGCGCAACGTCCTGCTGGAGACGCGCGTGGACCCCAGCCTGCTGGGGGGGGTCGCCGCCCAGGTGGGCAGCATCCTCTACGACGGCAGCATCCGGACCCAGCTCGAGGAGCTGCGCCGCGAGCTGAAGCAGCGCTGAGGCCTGCCCGCTCGCCGGGCAACCAACGTTCCAGGTCGTCTTCATCACCCCGCAGTCCAGGGCTAACCGGTATTCCCAGCGGGCCCTGACAGCGGTATACTCGCCAGCGGAACGGGACAGCCCCGTGCCGCCTGGACGACCTGACCATGCCGCAGTCCCTACTCCACCGGTATTCCGAAGGTCCGTCCACGCTGGCGGCGCCCGAGGAGGCGCGGCCCTTCCTGGGGGCCCTGCTGAGTGCGGCGGGGTGTGGCGTGGCCCTGCTGGACCGGGAGCTGCGTCCGGTGTGGGTGAATGCCACGCTGGCGGCGCTGTCCGGCCTGGAGCCGCGCGCGCACGTGGGCCGTCCGTTGGCGGAGCTGTGGCCGCAGGTGGCGCAGGCGCTGTCGCCGCTGCTGGCCCGGGCGCTCTCCGGGGAGGACGTGACGGAGACCCCCGTGCGCGGCGTGCTGGCTCCCGCCGCGGGTGAGCGGCACCTGCGGGTGGGCCTGTCCCCGGCGCTGCAGGGCGGCGCGCTGGCGGGGGTGGCGCTGTGGGTGCGCGACGAGACGGAGCGCGTCCTGGAGGAGCAACGGCTGCGCGCGCGGGAGTCGCACATGCGCAGCCTGGCGGACGTGGCCTGTGACGGGCACTTCCTGCATGACAACGGCATCGTGATGGACGCCAACCGGGCGATGTCCCAGCTGCTGGGCTACGCGTCCCCGTCGGAGATGATCGGCCGGCACCTGGCGGACTACGTCGCCCCGGAGTTCCGCTCGCAGGTGGGGCTGGTGCTGAGCCGCGGGCTGGAGACGCCCTATGAGGTGGTCGTCCTCCGCCGGGATGGCCAGCGGCTGCCCCTGGAGGTGCTGGGGCGCTACGTGACGTGGGAAGGCCGGCAGGTGCGGCTGGCCGCGGTCTGGGACATCAGCAGCCGCAAGGCCGCCGAGGAGCGCTCCGCGAGCACCGAGCAGTTCCGGCACCAGATGCTGGGTGTGGTGGACGCGGAGCTGCGAGCGCCCCTGCAATCACTGCAGGAAGGCACGCGCTCCCTGCAGCGGATGGACGGGCTGGAGGAGCCGCAGCGCACGCTGGTGGGCCAGGTGGCCCGGTCCGCCCGGCGCATGGAGCGGATGCTCCAGGAGCTGATGGACTTCACCCGCACGCGGCTGACGGGCGGGCTGGCGCTGCGGCCGGAGCCCGCCGTGCTGGACGCGGTGGTGGAGCGCGTCGTGGAGGAGCGCCGCCGCGAGCATCCCCGGCGCACCCTCCACCTGGAGACGGAAGGCGACCTGCGCGGCCACTGGGACACCCGCCGGCTGGCACAGCTGGCCGACAACCTGCTGGGCAGCGTGCTCCATCAAGGCGCCGAGGAGTCGCCAATCACCCTGCGCGTGGCGGGCGCGGTGGGCGGCGTCACGCTTTGCGTGAAGAGCCCTGGACTGACCGTGGTGGCGGAAGAGCACTCCTCCCTCTTCGAGCCCTTCCGCAAGGAGCGCGGCGCCACCCCAGAGGGCCTGGGCCTGGGGCTCTACCTCGCGCGGCAGATCGCCGTGGCCCACGGGGGGAAGCTGGCGGTGGAGTCCTGCTCCGGGGGCGGCGTCAGCTTCACCGCCTGGCTGCCCCGTGAGGGAGCGGGACACTGAAGGCCTTGGGGCCTGTCGCCGACCGCATTGCAGCGGGTGGGTGTGCATGGTAAGGGGCCCCGACTTCAAGGTTTCGGCGGCCTGCTCCACGTCGGCCGCCCCTGCGCAAGGACGCATACGCTCATGGAAATCCGCGCCGACGAGATCAGCAGAATCATCCGGGAGCAGATCAAGGATTACGGGAAGAAGGTCACCGTCGCGGAGACGGGGACCGTGCTGTCCGTCGGTGACGGTATCGCGCGCATCTACGGCCTCGAGGGCGCGCTCGCCGGTGAGCTGGTGGAGTTCGCCAACGGCGTGCAGGGCCTCGTGCTCAACCTGGAAGAGGACAACGTCGGCGTCGCCATCATGGGTGACTTCCAGGCCATCCGTGAGGGCGACACCGTCAAGCGCACCCAGCAGATTGCCTCCGTGCCGGTGGGCAAGGAGCTGCTCGGCCGCGTGGTGGACCCGCTCGGCAAGCCGCTGGACGGCAAGGGCCCCATCGCGGCCACGGAGATGCGCCGCCTGGAGGTGAAGGCGCCCGGCATCGTGGCCCGCAAGAGCGTGCACGAGCCCCTGCAGACGGGCATCAAGGCGCTGGACGCGCTGGTGCCGGTGGGTCGTGGTCAGCGCGAGCTCATCATCGGTGACCGCCAGACGGGCAAGACGGCCGTCGCCATCGACACCATCATCAACCAGAAGGGCCTGAACGTTTACTGCATCTACGTGGCCATCGGCCAGAAGCAGTCGACGGTGGCCCAGGTGGTGGAGAAGCTGAACCGCTTCGGCGCCATGGAGTACACCACGGTGGTGGCGTCCAACGCCTCCGACCCGGCCCCCATGCAGTTCTTCGCGCCGTACGCCGGCGTGGCCATGGGCGAGTACTTCCGCGACAACAAGATGCACGCGCTCATCGTGTACGACGACCTGTCCAAGCAGGCCGTGGCGTACCGCCAGCTGTCGCTGCTGCTCCGCCGCCCGCCGGGACGCGAGGCCTACCCCGGCGACGTGTTCTACGTGCACAGCCGCCTGCTGGAGCGCGCCGCCAAGCTGTCCGACGAGGAGGGCGCCGGTTCGCTCACCGCGCTCCCCATCATCGAGACGCAGGCCGGTGACGTGTCGGCGTACATCCCGACGAACGTCATCTCCATCACCGACGGGCAGATCTTCCTGGAGACGGACCTCTTCTTCGCCGGCGTCCGCCCGGCCATCAACGTGGGCCTCTCCGTGTCCCGCGTCGGTTCGGCCGCGCAGATCAAGGCCATGAAGCAGGTGGCCGGCACCATGAAGCTGGAGCTCGCGCAGTACCGCGAGCTGGCCGCCTTCTCCCAGTTCGGCTCCGACCTGGACAAGGCCACCCAGGAGACGCTGGCGCGCGGCGCCCGCATGGTGGAGCTGCTCAAGCAGGGCCAGTACGAGCCCATGCCCGTCGAGAAGCAGGTCATGCAGATCTACGCCGCCACCAACCGCGACGACCCCAAGAAGCGCGGCTGGATTCGCGACATCCCGGTGGCCGACGTGGTGCGCTGGATGCGTGAGTTCCTGGAGTTCGCCGACGGCAAGCACCCGAACGTCGCCAAGGACCTGGCGTCGAAGCGCGAGCTGACCGCCGACATCAAGACGGCGCTGAGCAAGGCCATCACCGAGTTCAACGAGGTCTTCCAGCCGACGCCGGGCGCCAAGGTTTAACGCCCCCGCCGGTTGTGGCCCACGCGCCCCGCGCTCCCTTCACCGGGAGGCGGGGCTTCGTGTTTCCGCGGGCCCGGCCTTCAGCGCAGGCGGGGCAGCACGCCGTGCAGGCTGCGGTCCACGCCGCCGCGCGCGCCCAGCAGCTCCATGGCCTTCAGCTCGTAGGGCAGCACGTTGTCGCGGGCCACCAGCTGCACGTGCGCGCCCAGGGCGGCGGGCAGCGCCAGGTCCAGCTCGTAGATGTCACCGGCCACCAGCGTCTGCTCTGGCGTGGTGCCCGTGGCCTCCCAGACGCGCTTGAGGGCCTGGAAGTACCGGCCCCGGCGCAGGTAGACGGGGCGGCGCAGCACGCCGTCCAGCGTCTGCGTCTCCGGCACCGCGGTGAAGCGGGCATCCGGCGCGTCCGGCGGGTCCAGGAGGAACTTGCGCGCGTCCCCGGACACCGTCAGCTTCTCGCGCCCCTTGGGCGCCAGCTGGTCCAGCTTCTTCTCCACCAAATCCGTGTGCGCGTTGGTCACCACCGTCACCGGCAGGCCCGTGGCCACCAGCGCCTCCAGCACCTCCTTCGCCTCCGGCTTGAAGGCGGTGGCCGAGTGCGCGTAGGCCTCGCGGTAGAGCTTCTGCACCACGTCGGAGCGGCGGGCCTCGTCCTGGCCCTGCCCGAAGCGCTGCATGAGGCGGTGGGCCGCGCAGGTGGCCGTCAGGTACGGGTCCGCCGTCGCGGGCGCCACCACCCGGCCGCCCAAATCCCAGCCCAGCGCGTCCGCGCCCGCGCGCAACGCGGCGACCTCCTCCTCCCACGCGGACTCCAGGTCCTCCCCTACCGCCGCCGCCAGGCCCTGCCGGAAATGCCGGAGGAAGGGCGCGCTCTCCGCCGCCACGTCCGTGAAGGTTCCGTCGAAGTCCAGCACCACGCACGCAATCGCCATCAGACCACCGGCTCCCGAAGTTGAGGAAAGGGGCCGGATGACGCCTCACCCACGGGCCTCGAATCAAGCCCAGCCGCATCAACCGGCGGCCGGGGGGCTGCGCCCTGGCCTCGGGGTGGCCAGCACGCCTCGCTGTGGCGCGCGCTCCCACGTCCTCCCCTTGAAGCCTACCCCGCATGGGCCGCTAACCTCGCGGACATGGAAGCGATGCAGCGAAACGAGTCGGCGCCCCCGCGCCGGGCGTGGCTGCCCTGGGGCCTGCTGGTGAGCGCGGTGCTGCTCGCCACGACAGGGGCCTGGGCGGGTTCGCGCTCCATCTCCGCCCTGGTGGAACGCAACGACGCCCTGACACGCGAGGCGGCCGAGTCCGAGGCCCGCGTGGCCGAGCTCCAGGCCCTGCGCGAGGCCATGTCGCGCCGGCTGCGGACATTGGAGCAACAGCACCACGCCGCCTATGCCGCCGCGGTGACGGCCACCGCCGCGTGCACCACGGCGCTCCAGCCGCCGCCCGCGCCGGGCAAGCCCGAGCCCCGGCGCCTGGCCAAGGCCAAGAAGCAGGGACGGCGCTGACAGCGCGTGGCCTCCACGTCCACACCCCTTGAGCGGGTGTGGCCCCCCAGGCAACAGGGCCCGCTGGCAACCCCGCGAAACCGCGGGCCTGAGCGTCCGGCCCGCTACGTGCTACCCCGGGAGTCATCGAGTCCCTTTTCGCTCCGAGGTCCACGCTTTATGTCGCCCTTCGCGCTTCGCCTTTCCTCGCGCTCCTCGCGGGCCGCGCTCCTGTTCCTGACCGCGCTGCTGCTTCCCCAGGCTCCGGTTCAGGCGGAGCCCGGCATCCGCATCCTGAACTCGCTCCGCACCGAGGAGCTGGCCTTCAACGCGCTCACCAGCAACCGGGCCGCGCTGGATGCCCTCACCACGATGCCACTGCACACGCAGTCGTTCGCCACCGACGGACGGCTGAAGCACACGCTGGAGCACCCACCTGCCCGGGAAGTGATGACCTACCTGACCGAGTGCGCGTTGCCGCCGGGCGCCACCGTGAAGTGGAAGAGCCGCGCCGGCGACATCTACAGCTTCAAGGGCGAGCTGGGGCTGTGCCCGGAGTGGGAGAAGGACAAGCCGACCCAGGCCTGCCTGGGCTACGTGACGGCCTGTCTGCTGGCGCGCAACAACGCCTTCGGGGACAGCGTGATGGTGTCCATGCGCGGCGAGGACTCGCGCGAGCTCCGGCGCTTCAACCCCTCAGGCAACCACCGGGAGTGGAGCCCCATGTTCCTGCCCTGCGCGTCGGGTGAGGCGGGCCTCCAGGCCGAGTGCGGCTGGCTGGGGGAGCACGTGGGCGCCTGCACCCCGGGCGAGAAGGTGACGGTGGCCGCGGGCGCGCCCCACCCGGAAACCTGCACCGGCCGCCTGGGCCGCATCTTCGGCGACCGGGTGCTGCGCGTGTGCGAGGACCCGCGGGGCTGCGCCTGGGAGGACCGCCTGGCCGACACGCTCGACAACCCCTGCGGCGGCATCGAGCCCAGCGTCGACTTCAAGTGCCCCGCGAGCGGCCGCTACAGCATCATGTCCGCGCCCTACAGCCGCGCCGCGACGCCGGGTTCTTGGGTGGCCCCGGTTGCCACCGCCGGCACCTACCCGGCCGAGCCCTTCGGCGCGTACACGTTCCGGGAGGGCGCCTTCTACGGAAACATGTTCGACTCGCGCGAGCTGACGGTGGAGGTCGTCCTCAACCCGGATACCTTCGAGCCCAAGCTCGTCAACCTGCGCTTCAAGGGCGTGGTCCACGACAACGTCCACGCCTGCCACGGCCGGGACTGGGTGGACGGCGACAGCCACCTGCGCTCGCGCATCTGCGCCAACGCCGACATCGGCGGCCAGAGCATCTCCGGCTGCATGGCGCACGCGGCGGGCCCCTGCGAGCCGGGCAGCTACAACCCCCGCCCCGCCCGCTGCAAGTTGAATGACGGCGCCGCCGTCTGGGGAGACGGCGACTTCGAGGGCTGCGACGACTCGCGCGGCGTCCATCACCCCGAGCCCATCACCGTGTTCCTGCGCTCGCCCTGCGAGGATGTGGACCCCAAGGCGCAGACCACCTGTGGGGGGACGTGTGACTACTCCGTGTCCCCTCCCAAGTGCACGGATTCGTGCAAGCTCGCGAAGTCCCCGGGCCAGTGCCTGCAGACGGACGCGTGCCTGAAAGACCCCGCCGCCTGCCCAGCGCCGCCCAAGCAATGACGCGGATTGAATAAAGCAGGCCGCCGGGCGTCCAGGACTCCGGCGGCCGCATCCCCGGCCCATCCCCAGGAGCTGACCCCGTGTTCCCAATCCGGACCCTGCTGTGTGCCCTTCTCGCGCTCGCGCTGGGTCTGGGTCCCACGGCGGCCGAGGCCCGCTTCGGCAAGCGCTCGCGGCCGTCCCAGAGCGAGCCGAAGCGGGATGGGGATGACAAGGAGCACGGGGCCTCCGCCATCGGCTCGGACGACGATGACGACGACGCGCCCCGGCGGACGTCCCGGCCGCGCTCCTCGCGCAACCGGCGGTACGCGAGTGGCGGCTCGAGCACCACGTCGGTGAGCTGGCTCTCCTTCTTCTTCGCCACCGGCAACCACCGGCTGAGCCTGTCGCCGGAGCTGCGCGGGGCGCGCCACGCGGCGCCGCTGTCCTTCCGCCTGGGCCTCCAGGGCGGGCCCGTCAACGAAGGGGGCGGCGGCGCCGACCTGTTCCTCGGGCTGGAGGGCCGGCGCTTCGGCGTGGACCTGCGGCTGACGGGCCTGGGCCTGCCCACGGATGACGGGACGAGCGGCTCGGACTCCATCACCCTGACGCAGTCCCACCTCACCTGGGCGCTCATCTCCCACGAGCGTGCCCGCGTGCGCGCGGAGGCGGGCGTCAGCACCGCGCACGCGCCGGACATCACCTTCGTCGGCCCCAGCCTCGGCGCCTCCCTGGAGGCCTGCATCGCCGGCCCCCTGGACCTGGAGGCCCGCGTGCAGGTGACGCCCTTCCCCTACCGGCAGGTGGACGCGAGCGCCGCGCTGGCGCTGCACCTGGGCGCGGTGGTGCTGCGCGGCGGCTACCGCGGCATGGTGCTGGACGACGCCGGCTACGTGGAAGGCGTCTCCCACGTCGACACCTTCTACGGCCCCTTCCTGGGCCTGGGCCTCACCTACTGACGTCTTCTGGAGCCCTCACGCGGGCGTCTTCACCGCGCCGCTGGCCACCGGGCAGTGCCGCCGCGTCGCCTCCAGCAGCATCTCCAGTCGCACGGGCTTGCGCAGCACCCCCGCCGCGCCAGGCGGCAGCGGCCCGGCCTCCGCCGTCATCACCACCACCCGCGTCCCGGCGAAGCGCTCATCGGACCGCAGCCGCTCGAGCAGCCCTCGCCCGTCCACGCGCGGAATCTCCCAGTCGAGCAGCACCAGGCAGGGGGACTCCAACGCCGCGAGCACGCGAAGGGCCTCCACGGCGTTGATGGCCATGGACACCTCGAAGCCCTCGTCGTGCAGCGCTTCCGCCATGGCCCCCCGAACGTCCGGGTCATCCTCCACAATCAGGACCTGCGGCTGCACCACGGGATGAGTCACACCCGGCACCCTAGTCCCTCCTTCGCGCCCAGGCACGAGCGACTTCGCCGCATCCCGCTCTCTGTCAAAGCATGAGCATCTGCCGGGCCCGAGCATGCAGATATTACAGCTCGGGAAAGGCCGCTGCCGCCCGCCAGCACCACGCGCCACATTCGCGGCGACGGCGAACCCCGCCGCGGTGTCCGGCGCCGCACAGCACGCGCTGGTGGACGACACGTCGCGCTGGAGGCCCATGGTCCGTGGGGAGGGAAGGCGGTTGAATCCGCCCGCCCCCAAAACCCCCACGAGGAG
>NZ_JABXEP010000180.1:0-15340 GCF_013372605.1 Myxococcus sp. AM009 | reverse complement strand
GAGGGGGCCGCGGGGGCCGCGGTGCAGGTGGCGTCGCTGCCCCTCCCGGACTGGGAGCGCATCATCTTCGGCCGGGGCCGGACGGTGAACCCGCTGTTCTACAGCGCGCTCATCCCGCTGCTCCTGTCGCTGCCGGCCATCAAGTGGCGGGGGCTGCGGTCGGCCATGGGGGGCCTGGCGCTCGGCTTCGCGGGCTTCCTGGCCTACACGGCCTGGGCCGGGGCGCCGGCGCTGGCGTGGCTGCCCTTCGCGTTCCTCGCCAAGCCCTGGCTGGGCTTCAACACCCTCATCTGCCTCGTCATCGCCCGCGCGATGCTCCAGAAGGAGGACGCATGAAGCTCTCGGGCCGCGTCGTCTTCCGTGACATCGAAACGGGCGTCTGGGTGCTGGAGGGCGACGACGGCACGACGTACCAGCTCGCTGGCGGAGACCGGAAGCTGAAGAAGGACGGGCAGCGCATCGAAGCCGAAGGCAGCGTGGACGGGGACACGCTCACCAGCGCCATGGTGGGCCCCATCTTCCACGTCAGCACGTACCGCTTCGTCTGAAGCGGCACGCCGCGGGTCAGGGCTTCAGCCCTGGCCCGGTCTGGACGCGGTGTGCGCGAATCTGCCGCTGCCGCTCCTCGTAGTAGGCCTCCATGGGCAGCTCCCCTCGGCGCGCCGAGGCGCGCAGCGCGCTCAACGCCTTGCGCTCCGCATGCAGCGCGGGGGCCGAGCGGGACTCCAGCGTTGGTAGCGGGTGCTGCGCGTCGTAGAAGTTGAGGGACAGGCCTCGCGAGTCCACTGCCACCAGCAGGCCCAGTGACACCGTGGCCCCCACCACCCAGGGAAGCATCAGCCGCGCCAGCGAAGGCGTGGGGCCGGGCTCCCGGGCCTCCTCGTCGCTGGCGCGTGTGCCGGGGCCCCAGACGCCGGGTTGCCGCCGCGCGTAGGACAGCAGGACGCTCATGCCCGCCCAGCCCGCCGCCGCGAGCACGAGCACCATTCGAGGGTCCGTCGCTTCAGACGTGGCTTCGGAGGCCTCGGCGCCCAGGGCCTTGGCGGACAGGAACAGCACCGAGGACACCAGGTTGTTGGCCGCGTGGGCGCCAATGGCGGGCCACAGCGAGCCGGTGCGCAGGTAGAGCCACCCGAAGAGCAGGCCCAGCTCCGTGCGAGCCAGGAAGCCCACCGGGTCCAGGTGGAAGGCGCTGAACACCACGGCGGAGATGACCAGGGGCGCGGTGGTGGGCGCGGGCGCCGGTGGCGTGAGGCCCCGCTGGAAGATGCCGCGGAAGAAGAACTCCTCGCAGACGGGCGCGGCCACCGACACCCCCAGGAGGATGATGGCCAGCTCCAGCGGTGTCTGGTCCGCGAACAGCTTCGAGCTGTCGAACATCCGCGTCAGCCACTCCGGCGCCACCGACTGGGCCAGGAACTGGATGGGGACCACCACCGCGAAGAAGTTCGCCACACCCAGGAGGAAGCCGAAGAGGGTGGCCGCTCGCGGCGCTGGCAGCAGCCCCGTGTAGAGGACGGGGCGCCAGCCCGCGTTGCGCAGCATCACCCAGCCAAGCCCCAGGAACACGACCAGCTCGGTGAACCAGATGCCGAAGGCCGGGTTGGCGAGCTGGACGGTGCCGCCCACGAGGATGAACGCGCCGAGTGCGAGCGCGGCGCTCACCACCGCCAGCCATTTGGGGCTCGTGCTGTAGCGGGTGCCAGAGGGCGGCCCCGGTGGAGGGGGCGCAACGTCGCTGGGGGTGGCGTCTTCCAACGGGCTTTCTCCTGTTCCTATACGTTTCGAACCTTGACGTCCTTCATCCTGGCTCGAACAGCGCGGCGGACGTGGAGGCGTGGCTTTCGCATCCTGGGCGTCCTGGGGTGTGGCTTGGGGGCGGGCACGTCGCACGGGCGGCGTTCCAGGTGGAAGCCCGGACCGAGGCGCAGGCGTACCAGATTCGCGTGTGGCGTGGCAGCACACCGGAGCGTCCGGTGCTGTTGCCGCGGCGGCGAATCGTCCAGTATCTGGGGCTCAATGCCTTTGAACTCGTCACCGGCGAGGTGCGCTCGCCGGCGACGCTTCACACCCTCGTCCTGCGTGACAGCCTCTCGGACTTGGAAGGAACCCCGCTGCCGGCCGAGCTCCGCGTGGAGGTCACGACGCACCCCTGAGGACCGGCGGCCCGCTCAGCCGCGCTTCAGGTACCCACGGATATCGTCAACGAGCTGGGTGCGGGCCTGCTGCTCGGTGGCGGCGGGGCCCAGCGTCAGCTTCTTGTCGGCCTCGATGAGCAGCTTCTGATCCACGAGGAACGCCACCGCGTTCTCCAGCGTCACCTTGGCCAGGGACTCGGAGGCGGTGATGCGGCCGGCGTGGTACTCCGCGCGGCCCGTTTCCAGGGCCATCTTCACGAAGGACTTCCGGTCCTCGACGGTGCCGTTGGCCACGTCCTGGAGCGTCATGGCCGCCAGCAGGTAGGCCTCCAGGTAGTCGCGCAGCATGTCGGCCAGGAACTCCAGGTCCGGACGCGCGTGGGCCTCTGGGGCCACGCGGAGCGTCTCGTTCTCCTCGAGCACCAGGCCCATGCGCTCCAGCCGCTCCACCGTCTCCGCGAAGATGGAGTCGAACGTGGTGCCCACCCGATAGATGAACTCCACCTTGAAGAGGCGGGACAGGAACAGCGCGCGCTCCTTCACGGTGTCGAAGGGCGCGGGGCTGCCGCTGGCCAGCATGGCGTTGGCCACGAGGCTCCGGGAGGCCACCAGGTTCATCAGCGTGTTCTTGTAGAAGGACAGCTCCGGGCGGCGTGCGTCCTCCACCTGGTAGATGACCTCGCCGCGCGCTTCCTGGGTGCGCACCATCTCGTCGGAGATGAACGTGCGCATGGCGTCCTGGATGGGCCCCATCGTCTCCGGGTTGCTGGGGGCGTTGCGCATCTCCACCGACTGCGGCGAGCCCTCCTCCACGGCGATGCGGCGCAGGATGTTGATGCGGTCCGCCATCTCCCGCTGCGTCAGGCCGCGGCGGCGGTGCGAGAGCAGGGCGGTGCTGACCAGCGCGTGCGGCGTCACCGTGGACACCTTGCTGATGCCGTACATCACCCGGTTGCCCAGCGCGCGGACGAGCCCCTTCTTCTGCTCGTCCGACACCGGTTCGTCCGGGTTGATGCCACGCGCCTGCATGAACGCGCGCAGGGAGATGGGCTCGTCGAACCCCAGGTGGATGCGGCCATACCGCGCCGCCAGCACCTTGGGCGTGCTCAAGAGCGCCTTGAGGTCCTCGGGCTTCTTCTCGCCGCCTGCGAGCTCCTTCGAGTAGCTGCCGGACTCGACGACCTTCTCGTAGTCGATGGCCACCGGCACGAAGATGAGGTCATCGCGCGCGCCCTCCAGCACGGACTCCACCTGCCAGGTGAACATGCCCAGCTTGGGCAGCAGCAGCTTGCCCGTACGCGAACGGCCGCCTTCCGGGAAGAACTCCTGGTGGATACCGTCATGCACCAGCTTGCGCACGTAGGCCTTGAAGGACGCGGCGTAGACCTTGTCGCCCTTGAAGGAGCGCCGGAGGAAGAACGCGCCGCAGCGGCGGAAGAAGGTGCCCAGGGGCCAGAAGGAGAGGTTGGCGCCGGCGGCCACCAGGGGCACCGCGTAGCCCCGGTTCCACAGCACCCAACTCATCACCAGGTAGTCGACGTGGCTCTTGTGGCTGGGGCACAGGACGATGGGCGCATGGCTCGCGGCCTTGAGCGCGCGGTGGAGGCCCGCCTCGTCCACGTGCATGCCGTCGTAGATGCGGTTGAACACCCACTCCAGCACGGGGGAGGTGAAGGCCAGCGCGGTGGGGCTGGGCTTGGCGGCGATGGCCTCCAGGTTGCGGCGCGCCTCGCGCAGCACGCTCGCCGGCTTGCGCCCGGATTCCGCCGCGCACTCCTCCACCACCTTGCGCAGGGCCCTGTCGCGCAGCGTCTCGTCGATGACGCGCGAGGCGGGCTTCACCGGCGGACCGAACACGGCCCGCGTCTCGCGCGCGAGGTGGACGTGGAGGCTGCTGCGCACCTTTCGGGCCAGCACGTCATCCGAGTCGCGAGGGTTCTCCGCGACGAAGCGCTGCAGGTCGATGGGCTCGCCCACGCGGAACTGCGCGCGCTTGTAGTTCCGGAAGAAGGCCAGCATCGAGTGCAGGAAGCCCGGTGCCTCCGGGCTGCCGAACACCACGTCCACCCAGTTGGGCTTCAGGCGCGCGGGGCGCTTCTCCCAGACGAACAACTCCGGCACCAGGTACACCGGCGTGTCGGACTGGCGGGCCATGGCCACCAGGGCGGGGAAGGGGTCCTCGCGCGTCTCCTTTCCGGACGGCCGGAGCAGGGCGGTGCGGCGCAGGAAGACCAGGCCGCTGCCCCCCGTCTGCCGGGCGTGCTCGAAGCGCTGCGTGAAGTCACCGCGCTGCTTCGCCTGTCGCCAGGGGCGGGTGAACCACGGCCGCAGGTTCACCACGGCGCGCACGGGCGGCAGCGCCCGGCGCACCATGGCCCACGTCAGGTAGAGGAAGTTCACCCAGGCGGTGGTGCGCATGACGTGCACCACGAAGCCCTTCGCGTGCAGGCCCCGGAGCTCAGTTTCTGCTTCCGGCGGGAAGTGAACGCTCTCCAGGTAGCGCGTTCCCAGCGCCCGGCCCATGGGGCCGAACTCGTCCTTCAGCGAGGACGCTCCCTGATTCGCAGTCGGTGACAGCGCGGTCTCCAAGAATGCTCCCGGCTACATGTTGTCGGGCGTGGGAATGCCCAGCAGCGTCAGCCCCGCGGCCAGCGTAACCCGGGCGGCGTCGATGAGGGCGAGTCGCGCAGCACGCAGCGCGTCATTGCCTTCGACGTTGATGCGCTTGTCGCGCTCCTGGTTGCCCAGCGTGTAGTAGCGGCTGAGCGCCGAGGCCACGTCGAGCAGCAGCCGCGCCACGAGGCTGGGCTCGTACTGCTCCGCCGCGTCGCGCACCACCTCGGGCAGGCGCATGAGTTCGCGCAGCAGGGCCTGCTCCTCGGGGAGCGTCAACAGGGCCGCGTCGTAGCTGGCCGGCGCGCCACCGCCCTTGCGTAGCACGTTGACGGCGCGCGCGTGGGCGTACTGGAGATAGGGGCCGGTATGGCCCTCGAAGCTGAGCACCTCGTCCCAGTCGAAGGTGTAGTCGCTGGCGCGCTTGTGCTTGAGGTCGCCAAAGGCGATGGCGCCCAGGGCGATCTGCTCGGAGAGGGCGTCCGCGTCGTCCGTCTGGATGCGGCCGGCCTCCACGTTCTCCCGCACCTTGACGGAGACGCGCTCGCGCGCCTCGTCCAGCACGTCGTTGAGCTGGACCACCTGTCCCTTGCGCGTGCTCATGCCGTGGATGCGGCCGAACGCGACGTGGACGGTGCGGTCCGCCCAGGGCAGGTCCATCTCCTTCAGCGTGCGGAACACCTGCCGGAAGTGCAGCGCCTGGTCCTGTGCGACGACGTAGAGCGACTTGTCGAACTGGAAGCGCTCGTACCTGTCTTGCGCGGCGGCCAGGTCACGCGTGGCGTACAGCGTGCTGCCGTCGTTCTTCTTCAGCAGGATGGGCGGCTCGTTCTCCGCGTAGGGCAGGTCGACGATGAGCGCGCCCTGCGACTCCTTCACGCCGGGCTTCTTCGCAATCTGGTCGATGACCGCGTCCATCTTCCCCTGGTAGCGGCTCTCTCCTTCGATGTGCTCGAACGCGATGCCCATCCGCGCGTAGATCGTCTTGAAGCCCTTGATGCTGGTGTCCCGGAACTGGTTCCAGAGCTTGAGGGCCTCGGCGTCGCCGGCCTCCATGCGGCGGAAGAAGGCGCGGGCCTTCTCGTCGAACTCGGGCTCGGCCTCGGCGCGCTTGTTGGCCTTGACGTACACCTCCACCAGGTGGCCCATGTCGTCGATGCGGGCGGGGTCGCCGTACTCCTGGAAGCCCACGGCCACCAGGCCGAACTGCTTGCCCCAGTCGCCCAGGTAGTTGATGCCCTCCACCCGCCAGCCCAGCGCCCGGTAGATGTTGGCGATGCAGTGGCCGAGGAACGTCGTGCGGATGTGGTGGAAGCCAATCGGCTTGGCGATGTTCGGCGACGAGTAGTCGATGGCCACTGTCTTGCCGCGGCCCGCGTCCTCGTCACCGCCGTAGCGAATGCCCGCGCCGCGCGCGGCGTCGATGACCTCCGCCGTGAAGGGCAGGGCGGTGAAGCGCGCGTTGACGTACGGCCCCACGGCCTTGATTTCCAGCCCAGGGACACTGAGCGACTGCGCCAGCCCGGCGGCGATGGCGGGCGGGGCCTTCTTCTGGGCCTTGGCGAGTGGGAAGGTGGCGAAGCTGAGGTCGCCGTGCGCCGGCTCGGCGGGCTTGACCTGGGCTTCGATGTCGGCGGCCGACACGCCCAGGGCAGTGGCAAGAGCCTGGGCGAAGGCGGCGCGGTAGCGGGAATAGACGGATGTGCTCATGGGACCGCGCGGATACTAGACAAACCGAGGTGGCCAACGGCCACCTCTTGTTCGCACCCACGACGAATCCCTGACTCATGGCACGGCGGGGGCTCGTCGGCTGGGCCGGACCACCGCGGAGACGGTGTCCAGCAGCTTGGGCAGGTTGAGAGGTTTTTCGAAGAAGCCGTCGATGCGCTCCAGCCCCTGGCCCGAGGTGAGCGACGCCACCTCGGTGGCTCCAGAGATGATGTACACGACGATGTCCGACAGCGACTCGTTGCCGCGAATGTAGCGGAGCACCGACTGCCCGTCCTCCTCGCTCAGCCGCAGGTCGAGCAGGACCATGGCCGGCCGGATGTGGGAGAGGATGGACCGTGCCTCGGAGGCGCCCGAGGTGGCCATCACCCGGTAGCCTTCCTGCTCCAGCACCTGCTGGAGCACCTCGCGGCAGTCGGCGTCGTCCTCCACCAGCAGGATGCCGCCGGACTTGGGCGCGGCCTGGGCCATCTCCGGCGCGCTGACGGCGCCGGCGAACATGGGGAGCACCATCTGGAACGTGCTGCCTTCACCCAGGACGCTGGCGCTCTCCATGCGTCCGCCGTGGAGGGCGACAATCTTCCCCACCAGGGGCAGCCCGAGCCCCGCACCGGGCGGCCGAGGCATGCCCGGGGTGGCGCGGTAGAAGGCATCGAAGACGTGCTCCAGGGCCTCGCTGGACATGCCCGGACCGCTGTCCTTCACGGTCAACATCGCCAGGCCGTCCTCGGCGGAGACGCGCACCTCGACGGTGTCGTCCGCCTCACTGTGGTGGATGCCGTTCTCCACGAGGTTGTGGATGGCCTCGGCGATGCGCTCGCGGTCGCCGCGGACGAACACCTCGGGGCAGGGGGGAATCACCACGCGCACCTTGCAGTGCTCCGCGAGCGCCCCCAGCGAGCGCACCACTTCCTCCGCCACGGCCTTGAGTCCGAAGGGACGTTGATTGAGCTGCATCTTCCCGGACTGGAGCCGGGACATGAGCAGCAGGTCATTCACCATGCGCAGCATCCGGTCCGAGTTCCGGTCGCAGATCTGCACCGCGCGGCGCTGGGCATCCGTGAGGGGCCCCAGCTTCTCGCGGCCCATCATCGCCAGGTAGGACTTGATGGTGGTGAGCGGGTTCTTCAAGTCATGCGAGACGTTGCCCAGCAGCTCCTCGCGGTTCTGCTCCAGGCTCTTGAGGCCGGCGATGGCCGTCTGCAGGTCCTTGTTGCGGCGGGCGCTGTCGTCACGCAGGCGCGCCACTTCGTAGGCGGCGGTGAGCTGCGCGGCCAGGGATTGCAACAGGGTGTCGGACGGCTCGCGCCGGGAGCCCAGCACCACCAGGACGCCACCGACGCCCTGCGGGCCCTCGAGCGGCACCGCGATGATGTCCCCATCACGCAGCAGCGCCTTCTGGGAGAAGGCCCGGCCCACCACGCCCTCGCCCGGGACGGCGGCGGTGACGCGGTCGTCGTAGCGGCCTCGCACGTGCTCGACGTGGAGCTGCTCCCGGGAAGGGAAGTAGCGCGCCACGTAGCAGACCTTCGGCTTGAGGAGCGTGTGGAGGGTCTGCAGGTGGGAGCGGAGCGCTTCGGTGGGCCCCGCGTTGTCCGTCAGGTGCCGCGACATCTCCAGCAGGGCGCGGTGAGCAACATCCGCATCCACCGAGGGGAGCGGCTTCGCGGGCCGCTTCGGAGTCTTCTTGGCCGCCTTCGCGACCGGACGCAGTGGTACGACTTCCGCCAGCGTCCCCTTCTTCTTTGAGCGCACGGGTGAATCCTTGCTCAAGTTCCGCGCGCATGTGAACGGCCTCTGTCCTCGGAGGCCTTCCGGAGGACAGTGTCCATGTCGGCTGGCCGACAGCCGGGGCTCAGGCCCGGCGCTGGATGCGCTGGTCGTTGCCCAGGGCGTAGGGCTCCACCAGCAGCGGCTCCACCTTCTCCTGGTAGCCCTCCACGGAGAAGCCGCCTTCCGCCAGCGCGCTGAGCACGGACGTCTGCACCCGGCGAGCCGTCTCGTCGGCGGTGAGCAGCTTCAGCATGGGCTCGCGCGCCGGCTCGTACTTGAAGGCGCCCAGCGTCTTGAGCGCGGCGATCTTCACGTCGTCCGACATGTCCTCCAGGAAGGGCACCACCGCGGGGGGGATGCGGGGGTCCTGGCTGCCGGCCACGTGGTGCAGCAGCACCACCCGCTTTTCCGGGTTGCGCGTGTAGTGGGCGGACAGGTGCTGGAGCGCGCTCACGCAGGCGGTGATGGTCTCCTCTTCGGAGGTCAGCTCACCGAGCAGCCGCAGGGCCCAGGAAGCGGCCTGCTCGCTGGTGCGCAGGAACTCCAGGATGGGAGGCACGGCGACGTCCTTGCCGAAGCTCTTCACCAGCTCGAACGTGTGCTCCTTCTCATCCGCGTCCGTGGTGAGCGGGTCCACGGTGATGGTGAAGCGGCTGAGCAGCACGGACACGGCCTCGGGGACCTTCATCTCCCCCAGCTGTTGGAGGGCCTTCTGCCGGGTCGCGGGGTCTCCGTACTTCTGGGTGACCTTGGGCTTGAGCTTGAGGGCTTTCTCGGGGCCCGAGCCGCCCGTGAAGATGTCTAAGAGGCCCATGTGCGCGTGTGCTCCGTATGGTTCGGCGGCGTGAGAAGGTGGGGCGCCGTCCGTCTATGACGGTGCGGCGCCCAGGACAAGAGGCAAGAGGCTAGAGCGTCAGCTCGCGGCGGACGTCGCCCTGGTAGGCCCGGGCGAGCGCCTCGGCGGCGGCCCGGGCCTCGGCGGTGGTCTCCTCGGGGACCTTCACCTGGAGGTGGAGGTACAGGTCGCCCTGTGCTCCGCCCTTGAGCGAGGGCACCCCGCGCCCCTTCAGCCGCATCCGGCGGCCAGATTGGGAATGGGGGAGCACCTTCACGGTGACCTCCCCCTGGAACGTGGGGACACGCACGTCGGCGCCCAGCAGGGCCTCGGAGACCGTCACGGGCAGGTCGAGGTGCAGGTCGTCGCCCTCGCGACGCACGAGCGGATGCTCGGCCACCTCGGTCTCGATGTAGAGATCACCCGGGGGGCCGCCTCGTGTCCCCGCCGCGCCCTGGCCGGAGAGCCGCACCTTTGAGCCAGTGTGCACGCCCGCGGGAATCTTCACCGTCAGCCGGGCCTGCTCCTCCTTCATCCCCGAGCCCCCGCACTGGGAGCAGGGCGGAGCGGCCTTGCCCGTGCCGTGGCAGTTGGGGCACGCCCCCGCGCCGCCGAACAGGCTCCCGGACCGGCGGGACCGGCCCGTGCCGTTGCAGACGGTGCAGGTGGACACTGGCCCGGATGTGCCCCTGCCGCTGCACGTGGCGCAGCGGCCCGGACGGCTGAAGGCCAGGGGGCGCTCGGTACCAGAGACGGCCTCGGCCAGGGTGAGCTGGACGCGAACCGTCAGGTCGTCTCCACGCTCGGGTCCGGAGCCGCGAGCGCGACGCCCGAACATCTCGCCGATGTCGACGCCCCCCGGGGCGCCACCGCCGCGGCCTCCGAACAGGTCGCCGAAGAGGTCACCCAGGTCGAAGCCCTCGGCGCCGTAGGGGATGCCCCCGGCGCCAGCGCTCCCGGCCGAGGCTTTGTAGGCCCGATAGGCCTCCGCCTTCTTCTCGTCGAAGCCAATCTTCTCCGCGTCCGGGCCGAACTCGTCGTAGAGCTTGCGCTTCCGAGCGTCCGACAGCACCTCGAACGCCGCGCTGACTTGCTTGAACTTCTCCTCGGCGGCCTTGTTGCCCGGGTTGACGTCCGGGTGGTACTTGCGTGCCAGCTTGCGGTACGCCTTCTTGACGTCCTCCGCTGAAGCCGACCGGTCAACGCCGAGGGTCTGGTAGTAGTCGTCCGCCATTTGTTCCCGCCGTGGTGTACCCGATTCAACGTAACCAGCCGGTAGGCACGCGCCAGCAAGGACTGTCCGGACCGTGCGAGATGTATAAAGTCGCCGAAGGATGAGGGAGCCCATGTCACCGCCTCGCTGGCTCGGCGCGGATACCCTGTGGCTTGCGGGCTGGCTCTCGCTGGCGCCGGCCGTGGGGAACGCGGCTGCCCCGCCGTCCGCCGTGGAGGCCCGGGTCGCGGACCGGGTGGTGGCCATCATCGAGGGCCAGGTGCTCACCTTGAGCGAGCTGCGCTTCGAGGCCCGGGTCGCGCTCCTCCAGCGAGGGGGCGTGCAGGCCCTGGCGCTTCCCCTCGACGAGGACACGCTCCGGGGGGCCTTGGAGTTCATCATCAACCAACGGGTCCAGGTCCTGAACGCGGACCGGCTGCAGGCCTTCCCGGCCGAGCCCGCGGAGGTCCAGGCGCGGGTGGAGGCGTTCCAGGCGGGGCTGGGAGGGGAGGCGGCCTTGAAGCGGTTCCTGTCCCGCCATGACGTGGACGTACAGGGGTTGGAGCGGGTGCTGGCCCGGGGGCTTCGGGCCGAGCGCATCCTCGACAGCCGCATCCGGCTGCGAGCGCAGGTGGGTGAGACGGAGGTCCGCCGCCACTTCGAGCAGCACGCGGACGAATATCCGGAAGGCTACGAGGCGGCGCGCGCCGCCATCCGGGAGAAGCTGGTTCGGGAGCGGTATGGGGCGCTGGCGGCGGAAGAGCTGGCGCAGGTGCGGGCCTCGGCGCAGGTGCGCCGCGTGGCGCCCTTTGCCCGGGAGGCAAGCCGATGAGGCGGATGCGCGAGGAGCCGGCGCCCGGGGCCCGGCACGGCTACACCATCCGGCAGATGGTGTCGGAGGACCTGCCCGCGGTCATGCTGCTGGAGCAGGCCGCGTTCAAGAACCCCTGGTCCCAGGACCTGCTCAAGCGCGAGCTTCAGCACGAATGGTCCACCATCCTCCTCGTGGAGGAGGAGCGGGAGGCGGATGGGCCGGAGCTGCTGGGGCTGGCCATCTTCTGGATCGTCCATGACGAGGTGCACGTGCTGAACGTGGCCACCGCGCCCAAACACCGGCGCCGGGGCGTGGCGCGGGCCGTCATGGACGAGGTCCTTGAGCGGGGGAGGGCCAGGCGCTGCACCCTGGCCACCCTGGAGGTGCGCAAGAGCAACGAGGCCGCGCTCCAGCTCTACCGGGCCTTCGGCTTCCGCCCGGTCGGCATCCGGCCGAACTACTACGTCGACGAGGGCGAGGACGCCGTCGTGATGGTCCTCGACTTCTAACCTCACGCGGAGTAGAGGACCGCCCCGTTGTAGACCCGCCGTGCGTGGAAGCGCCGAGGCAGGGAATGGGACCTGGGACCCTGGCCGGTTGTAGGCAAGGGACAGGCCGTGCTTGACACGGAGAGGCCCCTTCCTATACTCGCGCGCCTTTCCGTAGTCCTGTAGGTAGATATGCGCCGCCTGGTGTCTCTGGCGGCGACGAACCCGAAGAAGAGGTATCAGTGCCGACCATTAGCCAGCTGGTCCGCAAGGGCCGCGAGAAGCTCGTCGTCAAGGGCAAGAGCCCCGCGCTCAAGGAGTCCCCTCAGAAGCGTGGCGTCTGCACGCGCGTGTACACCACGACCCCGAAGAAGCCGAACTCGGCCCTCCGCAAGGTGGCCCGTGTTCGTCTGACGAACGGGATCGAGGTCACGTCCTACATCCCCGGCGTGGGTCACAACCTCCAGGAGCACTCGGTGGTGATGATTCGCGGTGGCCGTGTGAAGGACCTCCCGGGTGTCCGCTACCACATCGTCCGTGGAACGCTGGACTCCGTGGGTGTCGCGGGTCGCAAGCAGAGCCGCTCCAAGTACGGCGCGAAGCGTCCGAGCTGATCGCTCGTCGCGCGGATCACCTTCTGTAGCGCAGCGTCTGGACGCATTGCCCCGCACCCTGGGGAGCGTCCTTGTGAAGTACCTCCTGCAGCACTTGAAGCCCCGTGGATTTCTCCCAATGGGAGTGGGGCGTAAGGGAAGAGAGAAGAGATGCCTCGCCGTCGCGTAGTCGCCAAGCGCAAGATTCTTCCGGATCCGAAGTTCCAGGACCGGCTCGTCACCAAGTTCGTCAACGACCTGATGCGGAAGGGCAAGAAGTCCATCGCGGAAGGCGTTTGCTACGGTGCCTTCGCCCTCATCGAGGAGCGCGCGAAGGAAGACCCCCTCAAGACCTTCAAGAAGGCCCTCGACAACGTCAAGCCGGTGCTTGAGGTCAAGAGCCGCCGCGTCGGTGGCGCCACCTACCAGGTGCCCGTCGAGGTCCGTCAGGACCGCCGCGTGGCGCTCGGCATGCGTTGGATCATCACCTACTCCAAGGCGCGTGGTGAGAAGACCATGCAGGAGAAGCTGGCCGGTGAGATCATGGACGCCGCCAACAACCGCGGCAACGCGGTGAAGAAGCGTGAAGACACGCACAAGATGGCGGAGGCCAACAAGGCCTTCGCTCACTACCGCTGGTAGGCCCTAGAGGCTTCGCGGTTGCCGCCCGGATGCAGAGGATGCATCCGGGCGGTTTTGTTAGATGTAGCAGGTTCTCTGAAATCGTCCGGCCGGCAGGTGTCGAGGCCTCGGGCCCGCCCTTCCTTCCTGGAGAGGTATTGAGTCATGGCCCGTGAGTACCCCCTCGAGCGCTACCGCAACATCGGCATCATGGCGCACATCGATGCCGGCAAGACGACGACCACGGAGCGCATCCTCTTCTACACCGGCGCCATCCACCGGATGGGCGAGGTGCACGAAGGCAACACCACCACCGACTGGATGGTCCAGGAGCGTGAGCGCGGCATCACGATCACGTCCGCCGCCATCTCCGCCTTCTGGCAGCGGCACGACCAGCGTTACCGCGTCAACATCATCGACACGCCGGGACACGTGGACTTCACCATCGAGGTGGAGCGCAGCCTGCGCGTGCTGGACGGCGCCATCGCCGTGTTCGACGCGGTGAACGGCGTGGAGCCGCAGTCGGAGACAGTGTGGCGCCAGGCGGACAAGTACAAGGTTCCCCGCATCTGCTTCATCAACAAGATGGACCGGGTGGGCGCCGACTTCGAGATGTCCGTGGGAACCATCCGCGAGAAGCTGGGCGCGCGTGCGGTCCGCATGCAGCTGCCGCTGGGCGCGGAGGACAAGCACCGCGGCGTCATCGACCTGCTGAAGATGAAGGCCCTGGTGTTCCAGGACTCGGAGCAGGGCAGCCGCTACGACGAGACGGACATCCCCGAGGAGCTCAAGGAGGAGGCGGACGCCGCCCGCGCCGAGCTGCTCGAGGCCGCGGCCGAGCAGGACGACGCGCTCACCGAGAAGTTCCTCGAGGGCGTGGAGCTGACCGAGGCCGAAGTGCGTGGCGCCATCCGCAAGGGCTGCGTGGGCCTGAAGCTGTTCCCGGTGTTCTGCGGCTCGGCCTTCCGCCACAAGGGCGTGCAGCCGCTGCTGGACGCGGTGGTGGACTACCTGCCCAGCCCGCTGGAGGTGCCGCCCATCCACGGCAAGACGCCCAACGGCGAGGACGCCGTGCGCGAGACGCGGGACGACGCGCCCTTCAGCGCGCTGGCGTTCAAGATCATGAACGACCCCTCGTTCCAGTCCCAGACGCTGACCTTCCTCCGCGTCTACTCCGGCAAGCTGGAGGCGGGTTCGGCGGTGTGGAACTCGGTGAAGGGCAAGCGCGAGCGGGTCAGCCGGCTGGTGCAGATGCGCGCGGACAAGAAGGACGAAATCACCGAGTGCTACGCCGGTGATATCTGCGCGGTGGTGGGCCTGAAGCTGGCCGGCACGGGTGACACGCTCTGTGACGACAAGCAGCCCATCATCCTGGAGCGGATGGAGTTCCCCGAGCCCGTCATCGACATCGCCATCGAGCCGAAGTCGACCGCGGACCAGGACAAGATCCTCCAGTCGCTGCAGCGCCTGGCCATGGAGGACCCGTCCTTCCGCGTGAAGACGAACGAGGAGACAGGGCAGACGCTCATCGCCGGCATGGGCGAGCTCCACCTGGAAATCATCGTCGACCGCCTCCTGCGCGAGTTCAAGGTCGACGCGAACATCGGCAAGCCCCAGGTGGCCTACCGCGAGACGGTCACCTCCCGGGTGGAGATGGAGGGGAAGTACATCCGCCAGACGGGCGGCCGAGGCCAGTACGGCCACATCTGGCTGCGCGTGGCCCCCAATGAGCCCGGGCAGGGCTTCTCCTTCGAGAACAAGGTCACCGGCGGCGCGGTGTCCAAGGAGTTCGTTGACGCGGTGAAGGCCGGGTGCGCGGAGGCCATGCAGAACGGCCCGGTGGCCGGCTACCCCATGGTGGACGTGAAGGTGGAGGCCTTCGACGGCTCCATGCACGACGTGGACTCCAGCGAGATGGCGTTCAAGATCGCCGGCTCGCTGGCGTTCAAGGACGCCGTGCGCACGGCCACGCCCGTGCTCCTCGAGCCCATCATGAGCTGCGAAATCGTCACGCCCGATGACTTCATGGGCGACGTCATCGGCGACCTGAACGGGCGGCGCGGGAAGGTGCTGGGCATGACCCCCCGGCCTGGCCGCGTGCAGGCCATCCAGGCGCAGGTGCCCCTGGCGGCCATGTTCGGCTACTCGACCGACCTGCGTAGCCGCAGCCAGGGAAGGGCGACGTACACCATGCAGTTCAGTCACTACGCGCCCGCGCCCAAGTCGGCGCTCAACCGCTGAGTGGCTTCGGCCCGGCCGCGGACCGGCCGGGCGATTTCAGTTGACGTTGTGGCGGGTTTGGAGCAGGACGCAGCACCTTCGCAGTTGTTTTCCGCGAGTCGAGACGTGCCGGGCTTCGGACCGGCAACCCCGTGAGGAGAGGCCATGGCCAAGGAAAAGTTCGAGCGTAACAAGCCCCACGTGAACATCGGCACGATCGGACACGTGGACCACGGCAAGACGTCGCTGACGGCCGCCATCACGAAGGTGCTGGCGAAGACGGGCGGCGCCACGTTTCTGGCGT
>NZ_JABXEP010000017.1:0-76481 GCF_013372605.1 Myxococcus sp. AM009 | reverse complement strand
GTAGGGTGGGGTGGGGTGGGGCGGTGGCTGACTCGAGGCGGTGGTCCAACTTTGTATTCGCCGGGCTCTTCGCCCTGGCGCTGATTCTCTTCTCCAGGATTCTGCTGCCGTTCCTGATGCCGGTGTTGCTGGGCGGCTTCCTGGTGGTGCTGTTCATGCCGGTGCAGGACTCCCTGTGCCACAAGCTGGGGGGACGCAAGTCTCTCAGCGCCGGGGTGTCCACCGTCACCGTGTTCGTCCTCATCCTGGCGCCGCTGGCGCTGGTGGGGTGGATGGTGGCGCGCGAGGTGTTCCAACTGGTGGGCCAGGCGCAGGCCCTGCTGGAGCAGCAGCACCTGCGTCACCCGTTCCTCGCCAGCCTGCCGCTGGGCCTGGAGCGCTACCTCCGGCTGGACGCGGACAGCGCGGAGACGGAGCGGGCGCTCCTGGCCGCGGTGACGGGCGGCGCGTCGCTGCTGCGCGACGTGGCGGCGGCGGGCACGGACCTGGTCATCAACCTGTTCCTGATGTCCGTGGCCATGTACTACTTCTTCCTCGACGGGCGCCGGCTGGTGGCCGAGGTCATGCGGCTCATCCCGCTGGACCGGCGCTACTTCGAGGCCTTCGCGCGCGAGTTCACCGACGTCGCCTACGCCATCATCTATGGCAACACCCTCACCGCGCTCATCCAGGGCGCCGTGGGCTTCGTCGGGCTGCTCATCGCAGGGGTGCCACATGCCGGTGTGTGGGGCGCGGCCATGGTGCTGGTGGCGCTGGTGCCCGTGGGCGGCACGGCCCTGGTGTGGGGCCCCATTGGCGTGGTGCTCATCGCCGCCAACCAGGTGGGCGAGGGCGTGTTCCTCCTGGCCTGGGGCGCCTTCCTGGTAGGCAGCATCGACAACGTCATCCGGCCCCGGCTGTGTGGCTCGCGCATGGCGCTGCACCCGCTGCTCGTCTTCCTGTCCATGTTCGGCGGGCTGGCGGTGTTCGGGATGATGGGCCTGCTGGTGGGGCCGCTCATCGCCTCCATCTTCATGGCCATGGTCCGCATCTACCGCCGCGACTTCCTGGGCATTGGACGCGCCGAGGACCTGTCCGCTGATGAGGGGAGCACGTCGACGCCTCCCATGTCCTCCCGCAGGCCACCCGCGGCGCAGGCGATGGGGCCCGCGGCGACGTTCAACGCCTGAGCGGCGGGAGCACCGCCGAGCCTGGACTTCCCCGAGAGGGTGGGTGAACCTCCCAGGAGAATGACGACCGCCCGACACTCGATGGTTCGCTGGGGGCTGTGGTGTGCCCTGGTGGTGGCGCTGGCCTCGCCGCAGGCCGCCGCGGCGAAGCCACGCGTCGTGGTGCTGACGGTGGAGGGTGACGCGCGGCGGCGGCTGGGCACCCAGTGGGAGTCCGCCCCGCGGGCCCCCGTGCCGTTGGCGCCCGAGTCCCCCAAGGCCGTCACGAAGCGGCCCGACAGCCCGGCCGTGCGCCCGCGGGCGCAAGTCGCTCCACGGCCGCGGCTGGAGGCGCAGTCGTTTCCGGACGAGGCCACGGTGGCTGTCTCGTCGCGGGACGAAAGGACGTGGGGCATGGAGGTGGACCCGGAGTCGCACAGCACCACCGAGCCTTTCCTGGAGGTGTCGCTGGACACGGGCTCGGGCGGCACGGTGGGGGACGCGCCGGCGCGCCCGCCCCTGGCGAGGCTGACGCTGGGGGGCACGACGACGTGGCGCAACTCCTGCGCGCGGCCCGGCGTGAAGTCCTGTGGCGAATATGACCGGCTCCCGGCGAACGAGCGCCTGGGGGACACGGTGAGCTATGCGTCGTCGGTGCCGTACCTGGGCATCGCCGCCGAGCTGGAGCTGCTGCCGCTGGCGCACAGCGAGTCGCTGCTGCGGGGCCTGGGCCTGTCGCTGGGCTACCGGCGCGGGTATTCCTCCACGAACGTGACGCTGGTGGGTGACGCCGGCCAGTCGACCACGCGCGAGGTGGTGGCCACGGACTCGGTGCTCACCGCGCAGGCGCTGTACCGCTACTCCTTCGGCGCGGGGGAGTCGAACGCGCCGCCAGGCTACGCGGGGCTGCGCGCGGGCCTGCTCACCCGCGCCTTCGACGTGGACGAGTCCGCCAACAGCCCGCTCGCCGGGACGCACCGCCTGTTCCCCGCCGTGGGGCTGGAGGTGTCGGTGCCGCTGCTGCGCTGGGTCCGGCTGGAGGGCGCGGGACAGTTCTTCCTGAGCCCGAAGCCGGGCAAGGGTCTGGGCGGCGGCGCGGCGCTGGACGCGGAGGTCAGCGACTACGGCACGTCGGTGTCCAGCTTCGGCTGGGAGGCGGAGCTGGGCGTCGGGGGCGACCTCTGGGGGCCCTTCGGCTACTCGGTCCGCTTCCGCCTGTCCCGCTTCCAGGACACGTTCTCCGGGGCCGGCACGAAGCGGGGCTGGGATGAGGGCGGCGTGGCGGCGGAGACGTACTCCAGTCTGCACTGGGGCATCACCGCGTCCTACTGACGCGCGTTGCCGGCTCCCACTCCGGCGCGGCGGAGGCGTAGGGTGCGGACATGTCCGAGCACGTGTCCCCCCAGGAGCTGCGCAGGAAGTGGAAGCTGGCGAACGCGGAGCCGCTGGAGGGAGGGCACCGGCTCGACGCGTACCGCGCGCTGGCGCACGGCTGCCCCGCGTTCGTCCCCAACCTCCTGTCGTTGAGCCGCGCGTTGCTGGCCGGAAGGCACGAGGCGGCGGACCCGGAGGCCGCGGCGACCGAGGCCGAGCAGGTGCTCCGCTCCGCGTCGGACGTCTCCGCGGGAGCCCCGGAGCCCCTGCTGGCGCTGGGACACTTCCTGGCCTCGGTGCGACAGGCGCCCGACGAGGCGGAGCGGGCCTTCTCCTCCGCGGCCAGCGCGGCGATGGCCTTGCTGGAGGAGGCGTGGGCGGGGTGGATTCGCGCGCTGGGCGCGCAGGGACAGCTGGACGCGGCGCTGGAGGTGGAGGAGCGGGCGCGGAGCCTCTTTCCCAGCTCCAAGGCGCTGACCCAGGCGGTGGCGTTCGCGCGCGCGCGGTCGGGGACGCGCTGACGCGGACTCCTCCCCGTCAGGACATGCGCTCCAGCGAGCTCCGGCCGCCGGCCCGCACGGCCTGGCGGTGCTGGGCAATCCGGTTGCGAGCCCACTGCGGGGCCAGCTCCAGCTCCTCCGGGAAGAAGAGGTCCTCGCCCATCCCCTTGACGCGCACCTGGATGAGCGGGTCATCGGGGTACTGCGTGGCCGGGTCGTCGAACACCAGCCCCACGACGATGCCCGTCTTGCCCAGGAAGCGCTGGCTGATGGTGCCGTCCCCGGAGTGCGGCACGACCTTCACCGTCGCGCCAATGCGCACCGGGGCGCCGTCCACGTCCTGACAGATGATGAGTGAGGGGTCCTGGGTCATGGCGCGTAGGAGCGGGGCTTGAGCGACTTCGAGATGACCACCAGCACGGCGGTGATGACGACCCATGCGAGCAGGTGGTGGGTGAGGACGTGCCGCGCGTCCTTCTCGCAGGCGAGCTCGCCGAGCAGCGCGCCCGTCGCACCCACGGACAAGCCCGCCACCACGGCGCGCAGCGGCTGGAAGAAGGCGCCACGCAGCGCGAACAGCGCGACCACCAGCGGCACCATGTCGATGGCCAGGTGACTGACGGTGCAGACCCAGCCCGGGAGTGATGAGGGGGCAGGCGGCGTGGGCCGGGCGAGCACCAAGGCCGCCGCGCTGACCACCGCCAGCCCCACGCCCAGCCGGCGCATCCAGCGGCCCTTGGGGGACAGCGCGCCCCAGGCGCACACCGCGCTGGTTCCCACCAACATGGCCAGCAGCGGCGCGCGCGCCAGGAGCAGCGGGCCGGTGACCGCGCCCACCGCGAGCATCACCACGGCCGCCAGCAGGCCCAGCCCCGCGGACGCCGCCATCAGCCAGACGGCCTGCGTGCGCCAGCGCCGCACCGGACGACGAAGCGCAAGCTCGCCCCGGGCCGCGGCGAGCACGCGCTCCAGCGCGGCGTTGTCCTTCGCGGGCGCCTGGGCGAGCAGCGGGTCCAGGTCCATCGGTGGCTTCATCGCGCCACCTCCAACGCCAGCTCGCCCAGCAGCTCTCGCAGCTTCTCGTAGCCCCGGTGCGCCCGCAGCCGCGCGGCGCCAGGGCTGATGCCCCGCAGCGCGCCAATCTCCTCGAAGGACCAGCCCTCCACCTTGCTGAGCACCACGGCTTCACGGTGGTCCGGATGGAGTCGTTGCAATGCGTCCAGCAGGTGCCTGCGCAGCGCCGGGTCGCTGTCATCCGGCGCCGGGGACGCGGGCGTCGCGGTGTCCTTCCGGGAGGCGTAGGCGTCCACGTGCCGTTGGTGCCTCAGCGCGTCGCGCGCGGCGTTCGCGGCGATGGTCATCAGCCACGGGGTGAAGCGGGTGCCGGGCTCGTAGCGGCCTCGCGAGCGGATGACGGACAAGAAGGTGGCCTGGAGCAGGTCCTCCGCGAGCGCGCCATTGCGCACCATCCGGGCCAGGAAGCCTTGGACCCGCGGCGCGTGCCGCTCGAAGAGGTCCTCGAAGGCGTCCTGTGCTCCGTCGCGAAACCGTTCCATGAGCTCTTCGTCCGTTTGGCTCCGCATCACCCGGCTCCTCTACGGGCCACTCGCGAAAGTGTTTCTGGCGGTCGCGATTCTCAAGGTCCAGCGGGGAAATCGTTGAAAAGTCGCGGGGTTGTGTGCGTCGTCAACATCCCGTCCTGCCCCGGAGGGCGAGGCCGTTAGTGTTGGGCGCGGAGGCACCTCGGACGCGTGGACCATTGGAGCATCGAAGGCATGGGGGCGGGGTTGGTGGCAAGCCTGCTGGCGGGCACGGCGACGGGACTGGGCGCACTGCCCGTGCTCGTCACCTCGGAGCTCAGCCGGAAGGCCCAGGACCGGATGTTGGGCTTCAGCGCGGGCGTGATGCTGGCGGCCACGTCCTTCTCACTGGTCATCCCCGCGATGGAGCTGGTGAGAGGGCAGGGCCATGACGGGCACTCGGCGGCGCTGCGCGTGGCGGCGGGGGTGTTGCTGGGTGGACTGTTCCTGCGTGTGTGGCACGACCTGATGCCGCA
Organism: Myxococcus sp. AM009; assembly: GCF_013372605.1. NCBI lineage: Bacteria > Pseudomonadati > Myxococcota > Myxococcia > Myxococcales > Myxococcaceae > Myxococcus > Myxococcus sp. AM009. The sequence continues at coordinate 71,403 of NZ_JABXEP010000017.1, read as the reverse complement.
CGAACATTCCCTCAAGGGCCATGAGGGCCATGGCGGCGCGAAGTGGAACAGCGTGCTGCTGTTCGTGCTGGCCATGACGCTGCACAACTTCCCGGAGGGCCTGGCGGTGGGCGTGTCCTTCGCCGCGCCGCAGCCGGAGCTGGGCCTGTCGGTGGCGCTGGGCATCGGCGCGCAGAACATTCCCGAAGGCCTGGTGGTGGCGCTGGCGCTGCGAGCCACGGGCGCGTCCGCGTCGCGCGCCGCGTTCCTGGCGCTGCTCACCGGCCTGGTGGAGCCGGTGGGGGCGCTGTTCGGCCTCCTGGCCTTGTCCCTCAGCTCCGCGCTGCTGCCGTGGGGACTGGCCTTCGCGGGCGGCGCGATGCTCTACGTCATCAGCCACGAGATGATTCCGGAGAGCCACCGTGGCGGCTTCGAGCGCGAGGCCACCACCGGCCTCATGTGGGGCTTCGTGCTCGCGCTGGTGCTGGACATGTCGCTGGGCTGACGGCGCCCGGTGGGGCTACGCGGGCAGCAGCACCAGGCGGGCAATCTCCGGGGGCGCGCCCACGCGCATGGGCGGGCCCACGAAGCCGCAGCCCCGGCTGACGTAGATGAGCGAGTCCCCCGTGCGGCTCAGGCCCGCGTTGCGGTCTCCCCAGATGAGGTCGCCCATCAGGTTGGCCGGGAACATCTGTCCGCCGTGCGTGTGCCCTGAAATCTGGAGCCCCACGCCGCGCCGGGCCACCTCGTCGAAGTTGGATGGCTGGTGCGCCAGCAGCACGGAGGCCCGGTCGGGGCGCACGTCGCGCAGCGCCGCGTCCAGGTCATAGCCGCGCTCGCCCATGCGGTGCGCGCTCCAGTCGTCCACGCCCGCCAGTTGGAAGGACGCCGCGCCGTCGCCAATGGACACGGAGCGGTTGCGCAGCACGTGGATGCCCAGCCCCTCCAGGAAGGCGACCCACGAATCGGCGCCCGAGTAGTAGTCGTGGTTGCCGGTGACGAAGTATGTGCCGTACCGCGCGCTCAGCTTCCCCAGGCTGGCGGCGAAGACGCCGAGCGACTCCACGGAGCCGTCCACCAGGTCCCCGGTGATGGCGATGACGTCCGGCTTGAGGGCGTTGGTGCGGGCCACCAGCTCATCCATGAAGCGGCGCTGAATCACCCCGCCGATGTGGATGTCGGTGAGCTGCACCAGCGTCAGGCCCTCCAGCTCGCGCGGCAGGTGGGGCAGCCGCACGGGGAGGTCGCGCACATCGGGTGGATGGTACGCGCGCCAGCCGCCGTAGGAGCTCACCGCCACGCCCGCGAGTCCCGCGCTCACCGCGAGCCCTTGCCCCAGCAAGGCCCGGCGCTCCGGCGAGGCGGGCGCGGAGGGGACTGCCGTCTGCGCGCGGGCCTTGCGGCGCTCACGCCACGCGGCCAGGGCCCGCACCGTGTCCACCGCCAGGGTGAACATGAGCAGGTAGAGGACCAGGCCAATCCACAGGAGGAAGACGATGCCCAGGCGCCGAGCACCCTCGGAGGGCAGCACGGAGCCAATGGCCCGCGCGCCCAGGGCGCCCACGAAGCCCACGGCGAACAGCCCCTGGGCGGTGCGCCGCAGCCACTTGCGCTTCGTCACGTCACGGACGAGCCGGCGGTAGAGATAGACATGGCCCACCGAGAGCACGGCGAGCACGGGAACGAAGAAGAGGAGCAGGCTGACCCAGCGTGGCATCGGGAACCCTGCATAACGGACACCTCCCCGCCGCGCTCCAGGATTCCGGGGGGGCAGGCACGAAGGTGGCGCGGGCGCACCCCAGGCCCCTTTCCCACGCCGCCGGGCCGGGGCAGGCTGCGCCGTCCCGCGAGGCCGATTCCCGGTCCGCGCACTCCTTCGAGGTCGTCATGCTCCGCTCCCTGCTGGCTCCCATGCTCCTGGCTGTCTCGCTGCTCGGCTGTGGCGACGACGAGAGCGTCAACCCCGACTCGGGAGACCCGACCAAGGTGACGTACGCGGAGTCTCTCAACGTGGACCTGGCCGCGATGACCCGCCTGGAGAGCGGGCTCTACATCCACGACACGTTCCTCGTGGAGGATGGCGCGCTGGCCGAGTCGGGCAAGCGCGTGCAGGTGCGCTACACGGGCTACCTGCCGGACGGCCGGAGCTTCGACGCCACCGGAAATGGGCCCGCCCTTGGCTTCACCCTGGGCGTGGGGCAGGTCATCGCCGGTTGGGATGAAGGCATCGTCGGCATGCGCGTGGGGGGCCGCCGCCGCCTCATCATCCCGTCGTCCCTGGGCTACGGCGCCACCGGCTCGGGCGGCCGGATTCCGCCGTACACGGTCCTCATCTTCGACACCGAACTCGTCTCCGTCCGCTGACGGAGGCGAGGAACTCCGCTCGCCGACGTGCTATAGAATTTCCGAGTCTTCCGGGAAGTCCGGGCCGGCGTGGACCGGCCCGGAGGTGCGTGGTGACCCGGAATGGGGGAGGCGCGTGATGTCGCGGTCCGAGGCGGAGATGAATTTGGAAGGCCCCCGAGCAGCGGTCCCGGGGGAGGGCGCGTTCCACGTGCTGCTCATGCAGCCGTCGTCCGAGGTGGCGGCGCAGCTCTACGAGGAGCTGGGGAGCTCCCAGCGCGAGCGGCTCCAGAAGGAGGCCGCGCAGGCCGCGGTGGCGGAGCGCCAGCGGCTGGCGGAGGTCCTGCGCCAGGCCCGCGACTTCTCGGGCGCCGCGCGCCTGCTGGATGGCTGCGGCGCGGCGGCCCTGGTGGCGGAGCTGTACGTCCAGGGCGGGCGCTACGTGGACGCGGCGGAGGCGTACCTGCGCGCCGGTGAGGTGGAGCGCGCCGCCGCCGCCTTCGAGCGGGGCGGGGCCATGGAGCGCGCATTGGAGGCCTACCGCGGCCTGGGCGCGCGCGAGGCCATGGCGCACTGCCTGGTGCGCCTGGGCCGCCCGTATGAGGCGGCGCAAATCTACCGCGACCTGGGCCAGCCGCACGCGGAGGTGGAGGCGCTCGCGAGCGTGCCCTCGGGTGACCCGCGTCACCTGGAGTCCGTGCTGCGCATGTGCAAGCTGCTGGATGGCGAAGGCTTCACGCGGCGCGCGCTGGCGCTCCTGGCTGACACGATGCGCGGCTCGGAGACCGCCCGGGGAGACCCGGCGCTGGCCGCGGAGAAGGCCCGGCTGCTGCACCGCCTGGGCATGGACGCGGAGGCGAAGGCCGTCATCGCGCGCCTGCCCTCGAACTCGGCGGCGCCGGAGTCCAATGGCTACCACTACCTGAAGGCCATCCCCATCTTCGGGGAGCTGTCGCTCGACGACATGAAGGACCTGTACCGCGTGGCGCGGCAGGTGCTCATCCCGGCCGGCGCGGTGCTGCTGGAGAAGGGCTCGCCGGGCAGCGGCCTCTTCGTGCTCCTGGAGGGCGCGGTGGACGTGTTCAGCGGGCCGGAGCCGGAGGCGCGCCAGCTCAACACGCTGGGGCCTGGCGCGTACCTGGGGGAAATCTCCCTGGTGCAGGATGCCCCGGTGTCCGCGCAGGTCCGCGCGCGCACGGCGGTCCGCGCGCTGCGCATCACCCGCGCGGGTTTCCAGCACTACCTGGACACGCATGACGCGGCGGCGCTGCGCATCTTCCGCCTCTTCACGCACAACCTCGCGGCGCGCGTGCGGGCGCTCAGCACCTGACGGCGCGCATGTCTGTCATTCCGGGCTCGCGTGTTCACACTCGCGCCCGGATTGACAACACGGCGTCTGTGCATTACTTCAAACGCACCATGAGGCCCGTCTTCTTCAACGCCCTGCTGAGTGCGCGCACGTTCGCGCCGGCGGCGGACGTGTGCCTCGCCCCCCGTCACGAGGTTCTGCTCGACATTTGAGTTGGCGGACCGGTGTCCTCCGGCGCGCGGGTTGGCTGGTTCCCGTGTGCCGTGAGTCCCGGCTCCGCCCTCTCTCTCATGCCGCGTCCTCGTGTGTCCTCACGTGTCCCTGAGCGGGCCTGACGTGCCCCTCCGGCGAGCCGCGCGTGTGTGCCGCTGAGGCCTCCGCGGCGTCGTCCCTTCCTTTCAACCAGCGCCTCAACTCAACCCGCGGGCCTCGCTGCCCGACGGGAACGGGAGTCCTTCATGTCTCGCCACACACGCATCGAGCGGTATCGCAACATCGGCATCATGGCGCACATCGACGCGGGGAAGACGACGCTCACCGAGCGCGTCCTCTACTTCACCGGGCGCATCCACGCCGTGGGAGAGGTGCACGACGGCTCCACGGAGCTGGACTGGCTGCCGCAGGAGAAGCAGCGCGGCATCACCATCACCTCCGCGGCCACCACCGCGTTCTGGCAGCCCCGGCAGGGGATGGGCGCGGGTGTGCCCCACCGCATCAACATCCTGGACACCCCGGGGCACGTGGACTTCACCATCGAGGTGGAGCGCTCGCTGCGCGTGCTGGACGGCGCGGTCGCCGTCTTCGACGCGAGCCAGGGCGTGGAGCCCCAGTCCGAGGCGGTGTGGCGGCAGGCGGACCGGTACAACGTCCCGCGCATCGCCTTCATCAACAAGATGGACAAGGTGGGCGCGGACTTCGCCATGAGCGTCGCGTCCATCCAGGCGCGGCTGGGCGCGCGTCCGGTGGCCGTGCAGTGGCCCGTGGGCGAGGGCTCGGAGTTCCGCGGGCTGGTGGACCTGGTCCACATGCGGGCCGTGACGTTCGACGGGGAAGACGGGGGCTTCGTCGGCGAGCAGGGCGTGCCGGAGGCGGTGCGCGCGCAGGTGGAGGCGCAGCGGCTGCGGCTCATCGAGGCGTGCGCGGACGCGGACGCCGCCGTGCTGGAGAAGTTCGTGGACGGGCGGTTGGAGGACATCACCGCCGATGACCTGGAGCGCGCGCTGCGCGCGGGCACCCTCGCGCGGGCGCTGGTGCCGGTGCTGTGCGGGTCGGCCTTCAAGAAGAAGGGAGTGCAGATGTTGCTGGACGCCATCGTCAACTACCTGCCCGCGCCGTCGGACCTGCCCGCAGTGGAGGGCTTTGTCCCGGGCACGGAGGAGCGTGTGTCCCGGCCCGTGTCCGATTCGGGGCCGCCCTGCGCCCTGGCCTTCAAGCTCATGAGCGACAAGGCCGTGGGCGGCATCGTGTTCCTCCGCGTCTATTCGGGCACGTTGCGCGCGGGCACCGTCCTGCTCAACCCCGCCACCGGGCGGCGTGAGCGGGTGGGGCGCTTGATGTTCATGCACGCCAACCGCCGCGAAGAAGTGGCGGAGGTCCATGCGGGAGACCTCTGCGCGGCGCTCGGCCTGAAGGGCGTGCGCACGGGCGACACGTTGTGCGACCTGGCGGCGCCCGTGGTGCTGGAGTCGCTGGGCGTCATGGAGCCCGTGGTGCAACTCGCCGTGGAGGCGCGCTCGCCCGCGGAGCTGACGAAGTTGGAGGACGGCCTTCACCGGTTGGCGGCGGAGGACCCGTCGCTGCGAGTGGGCGTGGACCCGGAGAGCGGCCAGGTGCTGCTGTCCGGCATGGGTGAGCTGCACCTGGAGGTGGTGGTGGACCGCTTGAGGACAGAGCATGGCGTGGAGGCCCGCGTGGGCCAGCCCAAGGTGGCCTGGCGCGACACGCTCCGGCGCCCGGTGCGTCAGGAGTACCGCCACGTCCGCCAGTCGGGCGGGCCCGGACAGTACGCGTATGTGGTGCTGGACGTGGGGCCGGCACCGCGTGGCGCGGGGCTCGTCTTCACGGACGACACGCGCGGGGGCACCATTCCCAAGGAGCTGGTGCCCGCCATCGAGAAGGGCGTGGCCGGGGCCATGGCCCGAGGCGTGCGGGACGGCGTGCCGCTGGTGGACGTGGAGGTGCGGCTGGTGGATGGCGACACGCACGTGCGTGACTCCACGCCCCAGGCCTTCGCAGTGGCCGGCTCCCTGGCGCTCCAGGCGGCGGTGCACAGGGCGGGCGTGCAGCAGCTGGAGCCGGTGATGGAGGTGGAGGTCACCACGCCCGAGGAGTACCTCGGCGAGGTGTTGGGAGACCTGGCGGCGCGGCGGGGGCGGGTGCTGGGCATGGAGGCGCGCGGCGGGGCGCGGCTCGTCACCGCGCGGGTGCCCATGGCCAGCCTCTTCGGCTACGTCACCGGGCTGCGGGGCCGCACCCAGGGCCGGGCCCAGGCCAGCATGCGTCTGGGCGCGTACGAACCGGTGCCGGAGGCCCACCAGGCCCCTTCGGCGGCGGAGGCCCGGGCCTGAGGTGAAGGGCGGCCCCGGGAGCCAGGAATGGCTCCCGGGGCCGGCAGGGCATTCCGGGTCTTTCGACTTGGAAGGCTCTGTGGACGCAAAACCGGCAAGCAAGCTGTTGATTTCACGGGACTTCCGGGGCGGGAAAGTGCAGGGTCCCCCGCGATTCTCCGGAATGGGTAGGGGAGACCCCCTGTTTCCATCCGCTCCCAAAGCGGTTCGGCCGGCTGGGCCCGACCGCGCACCGCCAGGCGCCCCGGACATGTGTCCGACTGGGCGCGCTGCGCGGGCTTCCTCCCCTGGGAGGGAGTGGGCTTACCTCAACATCAGGAACCCATGACTTTCGACGAACTTCAGCTTCACGACACCCTCCTGCGCGCCGTCAAGGCGGAGGGCTACACCACCCCCACGCCCATCCAGCAGAAGGCCATCCCCCATGCGCTGGCCGGGCGCGATGTGCTCGGCGTGGCTCAGACGGGCACGGGCAAGACGGCGGCCTTCGCGCTGCCCATCCTCCAGCGGCTGTCCGCCAAGGCGCCCGCGGGCGGGGCGCGCCCGGTGCGCTGCCTGGTCCTGACGCCCACGCGCGAGCTGGCGGGCCAGGTGGGCGAGAGCTTCGGGACCTATGGCAAGGGGCTGCCCTTGCGTCACGCCGTCATCTTCGGTGGCGTGGGCCAGAATTCGCAGGTGCAGACGCTGCGCAGTGGCGTGGATGTCCTGGTGGCCACGCCGGGCCGCCTGCTGGACTTGATGGAGCAGGGCTTCGTGTCGCTGCGCTCGCTCGAGGTGTTCGTGCTCGACGAGGCGGACCGCATGCTCGACATGGGCTTCATCCACGACGTCCGGCGCGTCATCAAGGCGCTGCCGCCCAAGCGGCAGACGCTGTTCTTCAGCGCCACGCTGCCCGTGGACATCGTGGACCTGGCGCGCAGCATCCTCACGGACCCCATCCGCGTGGAGGTGTCGCCCGCCTCCAGCACCGCGGAGACGGTGAGCCAGCAGGTGTACTTCGTGGAGCGCGAGCAGAAGCGCGGCCTGCTGACGCACCTGCTGACGGAGGGCAATATCTCCCGCGCGCTCGTCTTCACCCGCACCAAGCACGGCGCGAACCGGGTGGCGAAGCAGTTGGAGGGCGCGGGCGTCAGCTCGGCGGCCATCCATGGCAACAAGAGCCAGAATGCCCGGGAGCGCGCGCTCGACGAGTTCCGCTCCGGGACGCTCCGCGTGCTCGTGGCCACGGACATCGCCGCGCGCGGCATCGACATTGACGGGCTGAGCTACGTCGTCAACTACGACCTGCCCAACGTGCCGGAGCAGTACGTGCACCGCATTGGCCGCACCGGCCGCGCGGGGGCCAGTGGCACGGCCGTGTCCTTCTGTGACGCCGAGGAGCGCGCGTACCTGCGCGACATCGAGCGCACCATCCGCCGCAACGTGCCCGTGGTGGAGAATCACCCGTACCGTTCGGGCCAGCCCGCGCCGCGTCCGGTGAGCCATGCGTCCGGCGCCGCGCCGGAGGCCCGGCCTTCGGGCAACGGGGGGCGTTCCCAGGGCGCGCCGCGTCCCGCCGGTAATGGTGGTGGAGGCGGGCACTCCGCGGGCGCTTCACGGCGCCGCCGGGGTGGCGGCGGAGGCCGTGCGCAGGGCCGTCCCGAGGGTGGCCGCTCGGCCCAGGGCTCGGGTGGCTCCGGTGGCAACGCCAGCCGGGGTGGACAGGGCGGCTCCAGGGGTTCGGGTGGCGGCCGTACCGCGGTGGCGCAGGCGCCGGCGAAGGGCCCCGAGGCCTCGCCGCTTCCTCCGCGCCGCCCGTCGCCCAAGTGGTTCTGAGCGACTGAGGCCAGGCGGCGGCCAAGGCCCGCCGTGAAGTCCAGGAAGGGAGCTCGCACCTTTGGGGGCGGGCTCCCTTTCTCGTTTCAGTGGAGGACCATCAGCGCCATGGAGCCGAAGGCGAGCGCCATGGCCAGGATGCCCCAGCGGAACCACTTCTTCGTGAGCAGCAGGTAGTCGTCGAACGAGGCACCGGCGTCCCCGAGCGCCTCGGCCATGGCCAGCTGCCGCGCCTGGATGGGGCGCAGCGTCTGGCTCCAGACGATGCCGCACAGCATGAAGCAGACCTGTCCCGCGGCGAGCGCCGGGTTCGTCCACAGGGGGATGCCCTGGAGGTGCGCGCGCAGCATGCCGGTGGCGGCGAGCGCGAAGACGCTGGGCACCAGCAGGTACTTGTCGGTGAACTGCACCAGCCGCAGGGCATAGGCAATCACCCGGGGCTCGCGTGTCCTGTCCGCGAGCAGCCGCCACACGGCCGTCACGACGATGTCGCCCAGGAACACCACCACGGCGATGAGGTGCAGGAGCTTCAGGAGGTTGTGGACGTTCATGGGGCGGGTGCCGGACGGGGAATGAGCGCGAGCAGGTGCTGGGCGAGCACCGCCGCGTGCGGGTCGCGGAGCAGCGACAGGTGTGTGCCAGGGACGGGCCAGGCCGAGCAGGCCTGCTGCGTCAACCGGCTCCAGCCGAGCGTACCGTCTTGCACGAGCGCGTCGAGCGCCCCCGTGCTGGGGCCACTGCGGTCCTCCGCGCGGAACACCGCCAGGGGCACCGGTTGTCCACGGCGGGGCTGGTAGTTCAGGGCGTCATGGGCCCGCGCCACGTTGAGGATGCCCTGCACGTGGACGGGCTGCGCGCCTTCGGGGAGGACCGCCGCGGCCTGGAGCCGTGCCACGAAGAACTGGAGCCGCTCGGCTTCGCTCATGGCCCGCACCTCGGACAGGACGAGGTCTATCTTCACGTTGAAGAACGCCTCCATGATGCCGGCGAGGTGGAGCATCCACTGCGCCGTGTCCCAGCCCTCGCCCTGGGGCCGGGTGACTTCGGGGAAGGGCGCCAGGGTATCCAGCATGGCGACCACGCCCACCTCGCGTCCGCGGGCCTTCAGCTCCTGGGCCAGCTCGTAGGCGATGTGTCCGCCCATGGAGTGGCCACCGACGCAGTAGGGGCCTTGGGGCTGCATGGCCAGGATGGCGTCCGCGTACCACGCGGCGATGGCCTCCACCGTCTCATGCGGCGGCGCCTCGCCGTCCAGGCCCTGGGGCTGGAGGCCGAACACGGCGACGCCTTCCAGGTGCCTGGCCAGGGACAGCAGGTAGAACGGCGTCGAGCCTCCACCGGGCACCAGGTAGAGCACCGGCGTCCGGTTCGAGTCCGTGGCGCCGGCCATGAAGGCGTGGGCCTCCGGGGTGAGTGGCACCAGGGGAGAGACGGCCGCGTCCTCGGTCCGGAGCACTGCCGTGAGCTGCGCGGGCGTCGGGTGCCTGAACAGGGACACCAGCGGGAGCGGGCGGCCCAGGCGCTTCTCCACCGCGAGCTTCATCTTGAGCGCCAGCAGCGAGTGGCCGCCCAGGTCGAAGAAGCTGTCGTGGATGCCCACGGCGCGCACGCCGAGCACCTCCTCGAAGAGCCGGACCAGCTCCAGCTCCAGGGCGTCACGCGGCAGGCCCTCCAGGGCGGTGACGCGCGCGTCGGCGAGCTCCAGCGCGCTCAGCGCGCGCGTGTCCACCTTCCCGTTGGGCGCGAGCGGCAGCGCATCCAGGAGGACGAACTGCCCGGGCACCATGCTCGCGGTGAGCTGCTGCTCGGCGAAGCTCCGGAGCTCGGTGGGCTCGGGGCGCCGCGCGGACGCATGGGGCACCACGAAGGCCACCAGCCGGGAGTCCCCACCCGTGCCGCGCACCAGCGCGACGGCTTCACGCACCGCGGGGTGCCGGGCAACGGCGGCTTCGACCTCGCCCAGCTCGATGCGATGCCCACGCAGCTTCACCTGCCGGTCGGCGCGGCCCACGAACAGGAGCGCGCCATCCGCCAGCCGGCGGACCACGTCACCCGTCCTGTACATGCGCAGCGTCGGGCCTCCGGGGAAGGCGTGTTCGATGAAGCGCGACTGCGTCAGCTCGGGGCGGTTGAGGTAGCCGCGCGCCAGTCCGGGCCCGGCGAGGTAGAGCTCTCCGGGGACTCCCTCCGGGACGGGGCGAAGCCTTCCATCCAGGATGAGCGCTTCCATCCGGCGAATGGGCAGGCCAATGGGCTCGGTCGGGCCGTGCGCGCCCACCTTTCCAGGCTGGCACCGGTGCGCCAGCGCGTCGATGGTCGCCTCCGTCGGCCCGTAGAGGTTCCACACCTCCGCCTTCGAGCGACTGAAGAGCGTGGCGACAGTCGCGGAGGGCAGGGGCTCTCCGCCGACGCAGACGCGCCGGAGCGCCGGGAGGTTCGCGAAGCCGGGCTCCTCCACCAGCGCCGTCAGCAGCGAGGGCACGAGTTGGAGCACGGAGACGTCGCGCTCGCGCAGCACGCGGGCCAGGTGCTCCGTGTCCGCGCCAAGGCCGTGCGGCGCCAGCACCAGCCGGGCACCCACCATCAGCGGGGCGAACAGCTCCCAGACCGAGGCGTCGAAGCTGAGCGACGTGCGCTGGAGCACCCTGTCGCCTGCGCCCAGCGGCATGGCGTCGCTCATCCACGCCATGTGGTGGGCCAGGGCGGAATGCTCAATCAGCACGCCCTTGGGCTGCCCCGTCGACCCGGAGGTGAACAGGCAGTACGCGAGCGCGCCGCGCCGTGGCTCGAACGACTCCTGGGTGTCGTCCCCGAGCACCACCACGTCGGCCCCCGGGAACCGCGAGGTGAGGTGCGCTTGCGTGAGGACCACCCGCGCGCCGCTGTCCTCGAGCATGAACGTCAGCCGCTCGCGGGGGTAGGCCGGGTCGAGCGGGACGTAGGCCGCGCCCGCCTTGAGGATGCCGAGCAGCCCCGCCACCATCCCCACGGAGCGTTCCACGGCGAGGGCCACCAGCGCCCCCGGCGTGACGCCGCGCTGGACCAGCGCCTGGGCCACGGCCTTCGCGCGAGCCTCCAGGGCCGCGTAGGTGAGGGCGCCGTCCTCGGCCTCGACGGCGATGGCCGCAGGCGTCTTCGCCGCCTGGGCCGCGATGACCTCGTGCACGGCGGGCAGGGGCGGTGTCGCCTCCGGTGCGCGAGGCGTGAGACGGGCACGCTCCTCGGCGCCCAGCAGGTCGACGTCCACGACCTTCGACCGTGGCGCGGCGGTCAGCCGCGCGATGAAGCCCGTGAGCTGGCGCACCATCGCCTGGATGCGCCACGCGTCGAAGAGGTCGCAATCGTATTCCAGCACGCCTTCGAACCCCTGGGACGTCTCGGACAGCGTCAGGGTGAGGTCGAACTTGGCGGCGCCGCTCGGGATGGCCACCGGCGTGACCTCCAGGCCCGGCAGCGCCATCTGCGCGGTGTGCGTCTGCTGGTACGCGAGCATCACCTGGAAGAGCGGACTGGTTCCGAGCACGCGCTCCGGTTTGAGCACCTCGACCAGCTTCTCGAAGGGGACGTCCTGGTGCTCATGGGCATCGAGCACCTGGCGGCGGACGCGCTGGAGGAGCTCGAGGAACGTGGGCTCGCCGCCCAGGTCGATGCGCAGGGGCAGCGAGTTCACGAAGAACCCGATGAGCGGCTCCGTCTCCGCGACGCGGCGACCCGCGAACGGCGAGCCGATGACCACGTCGTCCTGCCCGCTCACCCGGCCCAGGTAGGCGCCGAAGGCGGCGAGCAACGCCATGTAGGCCGTCACCCCCTGCTCGCGGCAGAGCGAGGTGAGCGCCTGGGCCGCGTCGGGAGCCAACGCCAGCGGCTCGGTGGCGCCCCGGTGGCTCCGGACCGCGGGCCGGGGTCTGTCGGTGGGCAGGTCCAGCACGGCGGGCGCACCGGCGAGCGCCTTGCGCCAATGGCCGAGCTGCTGCTCCCGGGCCTCGCCGTCGAGCCAGCTCCGCTGCCACGCCGCGTAGTCCGTGTACTGGATGGGGAGGGCCGGGAGCGCCAGGGGCTCGCCCCGGACCTCCGCGGCGTAGAGCGCCGTGAACTCACGCATCATCACGCCGAAGGACCAGCCGTCGGACACGATGTGGTGCATGGCCACCAGGAGCACGTGTTCGTCGTCCGCGCGCTTGAACAGATGCACGCGCACCACGGGGCCCACGTCCAGCGCGAAGGGCCGTGCGGACTCCTCGGCCAGCCGCTGGTCGAGGCTCGCCGCGCCGGCGTGGCGGAGGTCCTCTGACGTCAGCGTGAGCACCGCGTCGGCCACCCGGGCCACCGGGAGACCGTCGACGAGTGGGAAGCTCGTCCTGAGGACCTCGTGGCGCTGCAGCACGCGCTGGAGGCTCCGTCGCAGCGCGGCCTCGTCCAGCGAGCCCCGCAGTGTGAACGCGATGGGGATGTTGTAGGCCGCGCTCTGTCCTTCGAGCTCCGCGAGGAAGCGCAGCCGCTCCTGCGCGAACGAAAGGGGCCGGTCCCCAGGGCTCGTCAGCCGGACCAGCGGCGGGAGCCGTGGCGCGGCCTCCTTGGAGGCAATCAGCGCCGCCAGCGCCGCCAGCGTCGGCTGCTCGAAGATGGCGGAGAGGGGCACGTCGACGCCGAACGTCCTCCGCACGCGGCTCATGACCTGCGCGGCCAGCAGCGAGTGCCCACCCAGGTCGAAGAAGTGGTCCTCCGCGCCAATCGGACGGCGCTCCAGGAGTGACTCCCACAGCGCGGCGAGCGTCTGCTCGGTGGGCGTACGCGGGGGCACGAAGCGCGTCTCGCTCGCGGACGCCTCGAAGCGGGGCGGCGGCAGACGGCGCTTGTCCACCTTGCCGCTGGACGACAACGGCAGCTCTTCCAGGTGGATGAACTCCGCGGGCACCATGAACTCCGGGAGCTTCCTCCGGGCGTACTCACGCAGCGCGTGCGCCTCCACGGGCTGGGCCGAGACGACGTAGGCGACGAGGGCCTTCACGCCCCCCTGTGCGCCCGCGGCATGTACGGTGGCCACGGCCTTCGCCACGCCGGGAAAGGTGGCGAGCACCGCTTCGATTTCACCCAGCTCGATGCGATAGCCACGGAGCTTGACCTGGTGGTCGATGCGCCCGAGGTACTCGAGGTTGCCATCCTTGCGCCAGCGGACCAGGTCTCCGCTCCGGTACAGTCGCGCCTCGGGCTTGAACGGGTGCGGGATGAACTTCTCGCGCGTGAGCTCCTCGCGGTTCAGGTAACCGCGGGCGACACCGACGCCTCCAATGTGCAGCTCGCCCGGGACGCCAATGGGCAGCAGCGCGCCGTGACGGTCGAGGACGTACCCCTCCAGGTTGAGGGCGGGGCGCCCGATGGGCGGAGCACCCGGGTCATCCTGCCGGCAGTGGCCGAGCGTGCTGATGATGGACACCTCGGTGGGGCCATAGGCGTTGACGAACTGGACGCCGGGCCGCGCCCACGTGTGTACGACTTCGGGTGGAAGGGCCTCTCCCGCGGACGTCAGCATGCGAAGCGCGGGGTACTCACGGTCGGTGGGGAGCGCCGCATACGACGTCGGAGGCAGCACCATGTGCGTGACGCCGTGAGCCAGCAGCACGTTGGCCAGCTCGTCGCCCGCGAGCAGCGTGTCCGCGGGGGCCACCACGAGCCGGCCCCCGTTGGTCAGGGCCATGACGATCTCCCAGACCGAGACGTCGAAGGAGATGGAGGAGAACTGGAGCATGACGCAGCTCGCGTCGGCGCCCAGCTCGTGCCGCTGCATCTCGATGACGTTCGCCAGGCCCCGGTGCTCCAGAATCACGCCCTTGGGCCTGCCCGTGGAGCCCGAGGTGTAGATGACGTAGGCGGCGTTCTCCATGCGAACGCCACTGTCGGGGTTGCCGGTGGGCGCGGCGTCCGCGGGCGCGTCCAGCCAGAGCGTCCGCGCCCGCGGCGCTCGCCACCGCTGCTCCGCCGCATGGGTGCTCACCAGGAGCGCGGCGCCCGAGTCCTCCAGGATGCCGTCCAGCCGCTCCTTCGGGTACGCGAGGTCGAGCGGGACGTAGGCCGCCCCCGCCTTCCAGATGGCGAGCAGGCCGATGATCATCTCGAACGACCGGGGCACGGCCAGGGCCACCAGCTTCTCCGGGCCGGCGCCCATCGCGATGAGCTGGTGCGCGGCGCGGTTGGCCCGGCGGTTCAGCTCGCCATACGTGAGCGTCTCCTGACCCAGCTCGAGCGCGATGGCCTCCGGCGTCCGCCCCGCGTGCTCCTCCACGAGTCGGTGGGCCGGGACGTGCCGCGTGGGCGCCACCACGCGTCCCTGGGTGAACGCGGCGACGACGCCGCGCTCCTGCTCGGGGAGCAGCGCGAGCTCCGACAGCCGCTTCTCCGGATGCGCCACCGCGTCCGCGAAGAGCACCTGGAGGTGCGCGACCATCCGCTCGATGCGGTCCGCGTCGAAGAGGTCCGTGCTGTACTCGATGACGCCGGCCAGGCCCTCTTGCGTGGGCTCGAAGCTCAGCGTGAGGTCGAACTTCGCGCTCTGAATCTCCAGGTCGATGGGCTCCAGCGCCAGCCCCGGAAGGCTCAGGTGGCCCTCCGGGGTGTTCTGCAGCATCAACATCACCTGGAACAGCGGGGCGTGGCTCAGGTTCCGCTCGACCCCAAGGGCCTCGACAATCTTCTCCAGGGGTACGTCCTGGTACGCGTAGGCCTCCAGCGCGGAGGCCCGGACGCGCGCGATGAGCGCCTCGAAGGTCGGGTTGGCGGACAGGTCGATGCGCAGCGGCAGCGTCCCAACGAAGAACCCAATCAGGGACTCCAGCTCCGCGTGGTCCCGGTTGGCCACGGGCGTGCCGATGACGATGTCCTCCTGCCCGGTGATGCGCGCCAGGTAGGCCGCGAAGCCTCCCATGAGGACCATGAAGCTGGTCCCTCCCGTGCGCAGGCTCAGGGCCTCGATGGCATCGCTCAGCCCCTTGCCCAGGGTGATGCGCTCGGTGGCGCCGCGCATGCTCGTCCGAGGTGGCCGAGGCCGGTCCATGGGCAGGTCCAGCGCCGACGGCGCGCCATGGAGCCTCTTCCGCCAGTGCTCGAGCCGCTGCTCCAGCACCTCGCCTTGGAGGTGCCGCCGCTGCTGGTATGCGAAGTCCAGGTAGTCGACGGGGAGCTCGGGCAGCGTCACCGGCTGGCCGGAGACACGCCCGGCATAGCGCTGGGAGAGCTCTCGCACGAGCACGCTGATGGACCAGCCATCACCGACGGTGTGATGCATCACCGCGACGACGACGTGTGCCGCCTCGTCGAGCCGGAACAGCTTCGCGCGAAACAGCGGGCCATTCGTCAGGTCGAACGGCCGCGCGGCCTCCTCCTCGATGAGCAGGCGAAGCGCCTCGGGGGACGTCTCTCCCAGGGTGACCTGCTCGAAAGGAACGTCCTGGTTCGCTCGCGGCTCCTGCCACACGCCGCCATCCCGTTCGACGAAGCGCATCCCGAGCACCGGGTGCCGCCGGACGATGTCGGACAGGCTCTCCTGGAAGGCGCTGACGTCCAACGTGCCCGTCAGCCGCAGCGCCATGGGCAGGTTGTAGGCCGCGGTGCCGGGGTAGAGCTGATCCAGGAACCAGAGCCGCTCCTGGGAGAATGACAGCGGAATGGCGGCGCCCTCGGGCGCTCGCTCAATCCGGGCCAGCGTCAGCGTCTGGCTTCCCCGGCGAGCATCGAGCACCCGGCTCAAGGAGGCGATGGTGGGATTCTCGAAGAGGTCGGTGACGCGGAACGCGGCGTCCACGTCGCCGCGAATCCGCGCGACGACCTGCATCGCGAGCAGCGAGTGGCCACCCAACTGGAAGAAGTCCTGGTCGCGTCCGACAGCACCGCGGCCCAGGACCTGCTCGAAGGCCCGCGCAACGGTCGCTTCGGTGGGCGTGCGGGGCGGCTCGGAGGTGGTCTCGGCCTGCGCCAGCGCGACGGGCGCGGGGAGCGCACGGCGCGCGACCTTGCCACTGGGCGTGCGGGGCAGCTCGGGCAGCGGCACGAACAGCGCGGGGACCATGTACTCGGGCAGGTCCCTGGCGAGGAAGTCGGGCAGCTCGGCCAGTGGCACCGACTCCGGGACGACGTAGGCCACCAGCCGCTTCTCGCGCGAGGCCTCACCGTCGACGATGACCGCCGCGTCGCGGACGTCGGGGTGGGCACACAGGGCGCGCTCAATCTCGCCGGGCTCCACGCGGAAGCCGCGAATCTTCACCTGGTCGTCCGCGCGGCCGAGGAACTCGAGCGTCCCCTCCACCGTCAACCGGCCGAGGTCGCCCGTCCGGTACGCCCGCACAGGGGGAGACAGCGGCAGGTCGACGAACCGCTCTGCGCTGAGGTCCGGCTGGGACAGGTATCCGTCCGCGAGGCACGTGCCCGCCAGATAGAGCTCTCCGGGGACACCCACCGGAACGGGACGCTGGTTCGCGTCGAGCACGTGGACCGCGGCGTTGGCGATGGGGCGCCCGATGGACGGCAGCCCGGGCCAGTGCCGCGGGTCGCCCTCCAGCTCGTGCGCCGTCACCACATGCGACTCGGTGGGGCCGTAGTGGTTGTGAAGGCGCTTGCCACCTTCCTGGAACCAGCGGCGGATGGGGTCGGTGATGCGGAGCTGGTCTCCCGCGGTGATGACCTCCGCGAGTCCCGGCACGCGGTGCTCGGTGCGCAGCGCGGCCTGTGCCAGATGGTGGAGCGCCACGGCCGGCAGGAAGAGGCGCTGGACGCGCGCCGCTTCGAGGAACTCGGCCAGGGCGTCCGGGTCGCGTCGCGTGCCTTCGTCGATGAGGACCAACGTGCCACCCGAGCACCAGGTGGAGAAGGTCTCCTGGAACGACACGTCGAAGTTGAGCGGCGCGAACTGGAGCGTGCGCAGAGGGCGGGCCTGTTCGGTCTGCCACTCGATGAGGTTGACCAGGGCCCGGTGCGGCATGGCCACGCCCTTGGGCTTGCCCGTCGAGCCCGACGTGTAGAGGACGTAGGCCAGTTGCTGCGGCTCCACCCGGGGCCGCGGCGTCTTCGCGGCAGGCGCCGCCGTGTCATCCAGCAGGACCTGCGTCAGGCCCTGGGACGGGAGCAGCCCGCTGTACTTCTTCTCCGTGAGGAGCACGCGCGGCCTGGCGTCCTCCAGCATGTAGCGAAGGCGCTCAGGCGGGTACGTCGGGTCGAGCGGCACATAGGCGCCGCCGGCCTTGAGGACCGCGAGGAGGGCGACCTGCGCATTCACGGAGCGGTCCAGACAGATGGAGACCCGGACCCCCGGGCCCACGCCCAGTGCGCCCAACCGGTCGGCCAGGGCTTCCGCGGCCTCCTGGAGCTGCCGGTAGGTCCGTGTCTCGCCCCGGTGCTCCAGCGCGACCACGTCCGGCGTCTTCTGGGCCTGCCGCTCGAACAGCTCGGGGAGGGTGCGACCGGTGTACCTGCGCTCGGTGCGGTTGAGGTCGGCGTACAGGCGCCGCTCCTCGTTGGATAGGAGCGGGAGCTCGGAGGTGTGGAGCTCGGGCTCCTCGGCGATGGCCTGAAGCAGCCGGCCGAGGTGCGCGGCCATCCGGTCGATCCGGTCACCGTCGAAGAGGTCCGTGTCGTACTCGATGCTGCAGGCGAGCGCGCCCTCGCGCGGCTCCACGAAGAAGGTGAGGTCGAACTTCGACGTCGCGCTCTGCGGCGCTTGAAGCTCGGCGCGCACACCGGGGAGCTGGAGCTCGCCACCGCTCTGCCCTTGGAGGACGAACATCACCTGGAACAGCGGGTTGTGCGCCAGTCCACGCGGCAGCTCGAGCGCGGCCACCAGCTTCTCGAAGGGCACGTCCTGATGCGCATAGGCATCGAGCGCCATCTTGCGGACGCGCAGCAGCAGCTCGGAGAACGTCGGGTCTCCCGACAGGTCGACGCGGAGCGCGAGCGTGTTGAGGAAGTACCCGACCACTCCCTCCGTCTCGTGCCGGTCGCGGTTGGCGACAGGCGAGCCAATCACCACGTCCTCCTGGCCACTGATGCGCCCGAGGTACGCGGCGAAGGCGCCAAGGAGGGTCATGAACAGCGAGGCCCCCGCGCTCCGGGAGATCGCCTCGAGCCGCTGGCCCAGCGGCGCTTCGAGCACGAAGGCATGGGTCTTCCCATGGAACCGCTGCCGTTCGGGGCGCGGCCGGTCGGTGGGGAGCGGGAGGACAGGCGGGGCGTCCTTCAAGGCTTCACGCCAGAAGGCAACGCTCTCGTCCATCCGTCCGGACTCCAGCCGCCGCCGCTGCCAGGCGGCCCAGTCCGCGTAGCGAACGGGCAACGCGGGCAGGGCCGGCTCCGTGCCGCTCACGAGCGCGGCATACACGACGCAGAGCTCGCGCAGCAGGACCCCGACGGACCAGGCGTCGGCGATGATGTGGTGCTGGTTGAGGACCAGGACGTGGCTGTCGGGCGCGAGCTGGAAATGACGCGCCCGGAAGAGCGGGCCCTCCGTGAGCGAGAAGGGCGCGGCGACCTCCTCGGCGATGCGTGCGTCGAGGAGGTCGGGGGCGATGTCCTCGCTCACGAGCACGGAGGCGGCGGTCGCCTGGACTCGCAGGACGGGCATGCCTCCACGGTCATGGAAGGTGCTCCGGAGCGCCTCGTGGCGTTCAACCAGGAGCTGGAGCGTCCTCGCGAGCGCGCTGCTGTCGAGCGTCCCCTGGAGCCGGAGCACCAGCGGGACGTTGTACGCCGCGCGGTCCCCTCCGAGCGCGTCGATGAACCACAGGCTCTCCTGGCCCGGCGCGACGGGCGTGTCTTCCGACAGCTCCACACGCGAGATGGGCTCGAGCGCCGCGCCCTGTCCCGAGAGCGTCTCCGCGAGCTGCGCGATGGTCCGGCGCTCGAAGATGGCTCGGACGGGAATGTCGACGCCGAAGGCCTCGCGGGTGCGCGCGATGACCTGGGTCGCCTTCAGCGAATGGCCCCCAAGGTCGAAGAAGTCATCGTGGATGCCCACTCGCTCCTGGCCGAGCACCGCGCTCCAGATGCCGGCGAGAATCTCCTCATGGGGCGTGCGGGGCGCGGCCGAGGCCACTTGCGGCTGGGCCTCCAGCGCACGCGCTTCGAGCGCCGCGGCGTCGACCTTCCCGTTGGGCGTGAGCGGAAGCCGGTCGATGACGATGACTCGGCTGGGAAGCATGGCGGCGGGGAGCTTCGACGCCAGATGGTGCGTGAGCTCGGCCGCGTCGGGCTGGGGCACACGGTCGCTGGCCGCGAACGCAATCAGGCGAACGTCGCCGTTCTGCCGCTGCGCCTCGCTCACCACGGCCGCGGCGGTGACCCCGGGGTGGGCCGCCAGCGCGGCCTCGATTTCGCCAGGCTCCACCCGCACGCCGCGAATCTGGACCTGACGGTCCGCGCGGCCGTGGAACGCGATGGTTCCGCCCGGAAGGAACCGGGCGAAGTCGCCGCTCGCGTACATGCGCGCTTCAGGCACGCCCGCGAACGGGTCGGCGACGAAGCGCTCCGCGTTCAGGTCCGGCCGGTTCAGGTAGCCCCGGGTGACGCCCGCGCCGCCGATGTACAGCTCTCCGACGACGCCCGGAAGGACGGGACGCCGCTGGCGGTCGAGGATGTAGATGCGGGCATTGGCCACCGGCCGCCCAATGGAGGGCAGCCCTTGTCCGCCATCCGGAGCGACGGTTCCGGACGTCGCCACCACCGTCGTCTCGGTCGGGCCGTAATTGTTGACGAGCTGGAAGGGGAGCCCCGCGGGCGGTGTGGCGTGGAGCCGGTCGCCACCCGTGAGCACGAAGCGCAGCGCGCACGGCGAGGGCCACGACAAGGCCAGCACGGCCTCGGCGACCACCGTCGGGAGGAAGCTGATGGAGATCTGCTGAGCCACCAGCCAGTTCGCCAGGTCGGCGGGCGCGCTGGAGAGCTCGGGCGGGACGAGGTGCAGCGTGGCGCCCGCCGCGAGCGTCGGCCAGATTTCCCAGACGGCGGCGTCAAACGCGGTGCTGGCGACCTGAGTCGTCCGGTCCTTCGCCGTGAGCCCGAAGGCCTCCGTGTGCCAGGAGACCAGGTTCATCAGGTTCCGATGTGTGACCAGGACGCCCTTGGGCGCGCCGGTAGAACCCGAGGTGTAGATGACGTAGGCCAGGTCATCCAGGCGCGCCGGCTCCTTCGCGGGGGCGTCGGGCGTGACTGTCTCCATCAGGACTCGGGAGACGTCGAGCCGGGGAACGCGCGTGTCCTCAACGGGGTCCGCGCCCGTGTTGAGGATGGCGACCGGGGCCGCATCGCCCACGATGTAGGCGAGCCGCTCGGCGGGGTAGTTGGGGTCCAGGGGCAGGTAGGCCGCTCCCGCCTTGAGCACGCCCAGCAGGGCCACCACCAACTCCACGGACCTGCCAATGCACACGCCGACGATGCGCTCCCGTCCGGCGCCCAGTTGGCGCAGGTGCCGCGCCACGCGCTCGGCGCGACGGTCGAGCTCGCGGTAGCTGAGGGACTGTCCGTCGGGGCCCACCACGGCCGTCGCGTCGGGCGCGGCCCGCTCCAGCAGCGTCGTCACAGGGGCGGTGACGTCGAACGCACGGGGGTTCTGCCCCCACTCCGCCAGCACGCGCTGGGTGGCCTCTTCCATCAGGTCGATATCGCCGACCGTCTTTGCGCCCGGCAGCGCTTCGAGCGCGGCTTCCAGCAACCGCGTGATGCGCTCGGCCATGGGCCGGGAGAACGCGTCCGCCGCGTACATGACGCGCAGCTCCAGCGACTCACCCGGGATGGCGACCAGCGCCAGCGGGTAGCTGATGCGGTCGTGCGTGTTGACGGAGCTGATGGTGAGGCCGCTGCGAGGCAGGAGCGTCGAGGCGTCGAGCGGATAGTTCTCGAACACCAGGATGCTCTCGAAGAGCGGCCGGTCCTTCGGCGCGTCCGACCAGTGCTGGATGTCCGCCAGCGAGGAGTAGCTATACGGCTCGACCGCGCCCTGTTGGGCCTGAAGACCCGCCAGGAAGGCGGCGACGGGCGCCGTGCCGTCCAGCCGCGCTCGCAGGGGCAGGGTGTTGATGAAGAGCCCGACGATGGACTCAGAACCAGCCAGGTCGGCGGGGCGTCCGGAGACCGTCACGCCGAAGATGACGTCGTCCGTGCCTGTCGCCCTCGCCAGCACGAGCGCCCACGCGCCTTGAACGAGCGTGTTGAGCGTCAGCCGGTGGCCCTTCGCGAAGCCCGTGAGCCGCGCGGTCAACCCTGGCGACAGCAGCCGGGTGACCTCCGGCTGCGTATCGCCCGCGGGTCCGCTGACGTCCTGCCGCTCGGTGAACGGCAGGGGCGTGGGTTGCTTGAAGCCCCGCAGCCTTTCGCGCCAGAAGGACTCCGCGCGGGCGGGGTCCTGCTCCTGGAGCCAGGCGATGTAGTCGCGGTAGGGGCGCGCGGCTGGCGGCAGCGACGCGACGCCCTCCTCGAAAGCGCCGAGCACCTCGCGGAGGACGATGGAGAAGCACCAGCCGTCCAGCAGCAGGTGGTGGTACGTCCACACGAACAGGTGGCGCGCGTCGTCGAGCCGGATGAGGGCACAGCGAATCAGGGGCGGGGTGCCCAGGTCGAAACCCTGGAGCCGGTCCTCGCGCAGGAAGTCGTCAACCCACCGCTGCCGCGCGTCCGCTGGCACGTGTCGGATGTCCTCGACGCGCCAGGGGACCTCGGCCTCCACCGCGACGACCTGGAGCGGCTTCTCCAGCCCCTCCCAGAGGAAGCCCGAGCGCAGGATTGGGTGCCGGGCGAGGACGTGCTGCCAGGCCTCCTTCCAGCGGTCGATGGGCAGGTCCCCCCGGACCTCGCAGCTCAGTTGCTCCACGTACATGCCCGCGCCGGGCTCCATCAGCGCGTGGAAGAGCATGCCGTGCTGCATGGGGGCGAGCTCGTAGATGTCTTCAATCGACTCTTCTGACGTCATGGCGCTGTCCTGCCCCTCACCATCCACCTGGCTCATCGCGGCTTCTTGGTCAGCGTGAGCACGCGCTTCAAGTCTTTGGCGCTCAGACGCGCCGCCGGGAAGTCGGACGCCACCCGGACCGCAGCGGCGGGCTCCGCGCGCTCGCGAATCATCGATCGCACGTTGGCGTGGAACTCCGCGTTCAGCCGCTCAATGGTCTCCTTGTGGAAGACCTTGGCGCCGAAGGTCCAGTCGAGGCGGAGCCGCTGGCCCGCTTCGACCACGGCGTTGAGCTCGATGCGGTGGGGCCGGGCGGCGCTCGGCGCGTGTAGCTGGCCCAGGCCCTCCCTGGCGCGGCCTCGCACCACGCCTTGCGTCGGCACGGCGCCCATCTGTCCCAGGTAGTTGAAGACGATGCCTGCGTTCGGAATCGCGCCGAGCCTCGAACGAATCGAAGCATCCGGCGACAGCGCACGGAGCACGCCGTAGCCAAGGCCGCCACGAGGCGTCCGGCGCAGCGCGTCCTTCGCGCGGGCCAGCGTCTCACGCACCCCTTCCCGGGCGCCCACGTGCAGGCGGAGCGGGAAGAGCGCGGTGAACCAGCCCACCGTGCGGCTCAGGTCCACGTCCTCGAACAGGAACTCGCGTCCGTGGCCTTCCAGGTCGATTCGGACGGTGCTGTTGCCGGACCAGCCCGTGAGCGTCCGGGCGAGCGCGGCAATCAGGGCCTCGTTGACCTTGACGTCATACGCCGTCGGGACCTCGCTCAGCAGCAGCTGGGTCTCCTCCGCTTCCAGCCACGACACGAGCGTGCCCGCGTCGCTGACCGTGTCCGGGGCGTGTGGGTCGTTCAACGGCAGGTCCTGCGAGTCGTCCCGCTGCGCCGTGGCGAGCCACGCGTCGAGCTCGGCCCGGGCGTTCTGCGTCGCCGCATACGCTTCGAGCCGCTTCGCCCAGTGCTGGAAGGACGTCGTCTTCGGCGGGAGGCCGACCTCCTGGCCATTCGACAGCTGGCTGTACGCCGTCAACAGGTCCTCGATGATGATGCCCCACGACACGGCATCCACGACGAGGTGGTGGGCCACCAGCGCGAGCCGCGCGGAGTCCCCGCCCAGCCGCAGCAGGGCGGCGCGCATGAGCGGGCCCTGCTCCAGGTCCAGGGACTCGTGGAGATCGGCGAGCGCCTCTTCCACGTGCTCGCTCCCTTCCACGTCCAGCGTGTCCAGGGGAATGCCGGTCTGCGCTTCCTCCTCCGCATGGAACTGCGTCCAGCCGTCACCGACCTTGCGGTAGCGGAAGCGGAGCGCGTCGTGGTGGCGCTCCACCGCATCGAGCGCGCCGCGAAGCGCGGCCAGGTCGATTCCTGGCTCCACGTCGAGCATCACCGCCATGTTGAAGTGCTGCGGCCCGGCGCGGTCCTGGTCGAAGAACCAGCGCTGGATGGGGGTGAGGGGCGCGCTGCCCGTCACGCGCCCCTGCTCGGCGTTGACCACCTGGGTGCTGGAGGCCACGCGCGCCAGCTCGGCGATGGTCTGGTGCTCGAACAGCTGGCGCGGACGCAGCCGGAGGCCCTGCTGGGTGGCGCGGGAGATGATCTGCAGCCCGAGGATGGAGTCACCGCCCAGCGCGAAGAAGTTGTCGTGGATGCCCACGGACTCCTTCTTCAAGACGGTGGCCCAGATGCCGGACAGGACCTGCTCCTCCCGCGTCCGCGCATCGGCGAAGGCGGCGGGTGCCTGGGCCTGCACGGGGTCCGGCAGCTTCTTGCGGTCCACCTTCCCGCTGGGCGTCAGCGGGAAGGACTCCAGCACGACGAAGTGCGCCGGCACCATGTAGTTCGGAAGCTGGCCCATGGCGTGGTCGCGCAGGGACTGAATCGTCAGCGACGCGCCCGGACGGCCCACGGCGTAGGCCGCGAGCTGCCCCTGGTGGACCACGATGACCGACCGCTGAACCGCGGGGTGACTGTCGACGACGGCCTCCACCTCACCCAGCTCGATGCGGTAGCCGCGCAGCTTCACCTGGTCGTCGATGCGGCCCAGGAAGTCGATGCTGCCGTCGGCGCCCCAGCGCGTGAGGTCGCCGGTGCGGTAGAGGCGGGCATTCGGCGCGTCGGAGTAGGGGTCCGGGATGAAGCGCGTTCGGGTGAGCTCGTCGAGCCCGTGGTACCCACGCGCGAGCGCCACGCCGCCCACGTACAGCTCGCCCGGAACGCCGATGGGGACCCGCCGTTTGTCGGCATCAAGGATGCGCGCCACGAGCCCCGGCAGGGGCCGGCCGATGGGCGGAACGCCCGTGTCGCCCTGCTTGAGCTCGGCGACCGTCGCGATGACGGTTGTCTCCGTCGGGCCATATGCGTTGACGAAGCGCCGGGTGCCCGTCACCCACTTCTTCACCAGCTCCGAGGGGAGCGCTTCTCCGGCCGTGACGAGCACGCGGAGGTCGGGATAGGCCCCGTCCGGCAGCGTCGCGAGCGCGGAGGGTGACAGCACCACCTGGGTGATGTGCTTCTCCGTGAGCACCGTGGCCAGGGCCTCGCCCACGCGCGCGGTCTCATCGGTGGGCAGCACCAGCCGGGCGCCGCTGGCGAACGCCATCACGATGTCCCAGACGGACACGTCGAAGGACAGCGACGCCGCCTGGAGCAGCCGGCTGTCCGGTCCGAGCCCGAAGCGCGGGACCGAGGCCACGGCGAGGTTCGCCACGCCCCGGTGCTCCAGCACCGCGCCCTTCGGCTTCCCGGTGGAACCCGAGGTGTAGATGACGTAGGCGGCCGAACTCGCGTCGGGGAACGGCAGGGTGGACGGCGCGGCGTGCTCCGGCAGGGGCTCGTCCATCCACAGCGTCTGGCCCCGGAAGCCCGGCCGCTCGCCCAGGGCGCGCTCCGTGAGCAGCACCTCCGCGCCCGAGTCTTCCAGCATGTGGCCCAGGCGCGCCTGGGGGTACTCCGGGTCGAGCGGCACGTATGCGCCGCCGGCCTTCCACACGCCCAGGATGCAGGTGATGAAGTCCACCGACTTCGGCAGGCAGATGGCGGCCCGCTTCTCCCGGCCGAAGCCCAGCGAAACGAGGTGCCGGGCGAGGCGCGTGGCGCGCCGGTCGAGCTCGCCGTAGCTCAGGCGGACGTCGCGATGCTCCAGGGCAATGGCCTCCGGTGCTCGCGCGACCTGCGCCTGGAACAGCTCCACCACCGAGCCGGGCGCGGGAGGGGCGCTGGGGCCGTGTTCCCACTTCGCCACCAGGCTGGCTTCGCTCGCACCCAGCAGCGCGAACTCGGGCACTCGGCGCTCCGGCGCCTGCACCGCTTCGCGGAGCATGACGACGAGGTGCTCGGCCATCCGCTCGATGCGCTCACGGTCGAACAGGTCCGCGCTGAACTCGAGCAGGCCGGCGAGGCCATCCGCGGACTCCTGCATGGACAGCGTCAGGTCGAACTTGGCGGTGACGCTGTCCAGGTCGAGCAGCTGCACGTCGAGCCCGTCCAGCGCGGGCGGTGAGAACGGCGCGTTCTGGAGCGCGAACATCACCTGGACCAGGGGCTGCCGGCTGAGGCTGCGCTCGGGCGCGACCACCTCCACCAGCTTCTCGAAGGGCACGTCCTGGTCTGCGTAGGCGTCCAGGGCCGTGCGCCGGACGCGCGCCAGCAACTCCAGGAAGCTGGGGTCGCCGGCCAGGTCCATCCGGAGCGCGAGCGTGTTGACGAAGAAGCCAATCAGCGGCTCCGTCGCCGCGCGATTCCGGTTCGCCACCGGCGAGCCGATGATGAGGTCCTTCTGGCCGCTCAGCCGCGACAGGTAGGCGGTGAAGGCCGTCAGCAGCGTCATGTACAGCGTGGCGCCTTCCCGGCGGCTCAGCTCCTTCAGGCGCGCCGTGAGGGAGCGGTCCACGTCGAAGCGGACCACGCCGCCGCGGTACGTCGGCGTCTCCGGCCGGGGCCGGTCGCTGGGGAGGTTGAGCGACGTGGGCGCCCCCGCCAGGCGCTGCTTGTGCGCCTCAATGGACTCCGCGAGCGCACCGTCCCGCAGGAGCTGCCGCTGCCACAGCGCGAAGTCCGCGTACTGGACCTGGAGCGGCGGCAAGGCCAGCTCACGCTGCGAGCGCAGCGCGTTGTAACCGGCCGCGAGCTCACGCGCGAGGATGCCCACGGACCAGCCGTCGGAGACGACGTGGTGCATGGTCAGGACCAGCACATGTTCCACCTCCGAGATGCGGAAGAGGCGCATCCGGAGCAGCGGACCTCGCTCGAGGTCGAACGGCCGGGAGACCTCCAGGCCCGCCTGGACCTGGATGAGCTTGAGCAGCTCCGCCTCCGAGGCTCCGGCCGGGCGGACCAGCTCCTCAGCAGGCGGAAGCTCGACCGTGACGTTCGTGGAGATGGCCTGGAAGGGCTGCGCGCCCTCCGCCGGGAAGCAGGTGCGGAGCACCTCGTGCCGCTGGACGATGGCGTCCAGGCTCTGCCGCAGGGCCTCGTGGTGGAGGGGTCCGCGGAGCCGGAGCACCAGCGGGATGACGTAGATGGGAGCCCGCGTCTCCTCGATGCGGTCCACGATCCACAGCCGCTCCTGGGAGGAGGACAGCGGGATGCGCTCCGGGCGCTCCATGGGTCCGGTGAAGTCGACCGCGGCCGCTCCGGGACGCTGGCGCTGCTGTTGGACGGCCGCCACGAGCCCCGCGACGGTGGGACCCGCGAAGAACGTGCGCAGGGGAACCTCCACCCCCAGCACGGCGCGAATGCGGGACACGACCTGCGTGGCCAGCAGCGAATGGCCGCCGAGGTCGAAGAAGCTGTCATGTACGCCCACACGCTCCGCGCCGAGCAGCTCGGCGAAGATGCTGGCCAGGATCTCCTCCTCGCCGTCGCGCGGCTCGACATAGGCCGTCTCCAGTCCCTGTGAGACGGACGGGAGGGGCAGGGCTCGCCGGTCGACCTTGCCGTTTTCGGTCAGCGGAATCCGGTCGACGACCATGATGCTCGCGGGCACCATGTACTCGGGGAGATGTGCTTGCGTCCGCTTGCGCAGCTCGCTCTCCAGGCGGCGGTCCACCCGGCTCCGGAGCGGGTCATTGGCGCGGCGCGCCCCCGCGACGACTTCCGGTGCGCTTCCGAAGAGGGCCACGGGCCCCCGCGTCGCCTTCGCGGCCGGGGTGAAGACCGCGTCGAAGGAACCGTCCACGCCGCCGCGCGACCAGTCCAGGGCGACGTCGAGGGACAGGGCCTCCGCGAGCTGGTGGAGTGACTCGGGGTCGATGCCAGGCTCCGGGTCGCTCGCGGGCGTCGTGGCATCGCGGTCCAGCACACGCCGGCGGAGCTTCTCGAAGGAACCGGGCCGCGCGGACGCTCCATCCGTCACGCTCGCCAGCGCGTCCAAGGAAGCCTCGACGCGCGCGTTCCGGATGCCGCGCAGGCCGACGCGTCGCGTGCCGTCCTGGGCCAGCCGGGCGCGGAGCTCGGGCAGGCTCACGTTGCCCGGGCCCCAGGCCACGTCGGCTGCGGCGCTCGGCGGGGTGTCCAGGTGGATGAGCACGTCGTAGCGGAAGCGCGTCAGCTCGTTCAGGCACGCGCCCCGCTTCGGGCGAATCTCCACGTGGGTGAGGCGGGGGATGCGCTGCTTCAGGGCCCAGAAGAAGTCCGGGGCGAGCACCAGCTCCTCTTCCGCCGCCATGCGCTGCGCCACGCGGTCCTTGAGCACCTGCGGTTCGAGCGTGCCAGACGCCTGCGCCAGGACGATGGACGCGTGGAACGCCTCGAGCAGGCGGAAGTTCCGCACGTCACCGACGAAGATGACGCCGCCCGTGTCCAGCCGCTGTGCGGCCTTCTCCAGGGCCTGGGCGAGGTACTCCGCGCTCGGGAAGTACTGGACCACCGAGTTCAGCATCACCGCGTCGAAGCGCATGTCGCCGAAGTCGATGCTGTCCAGTTGGTCCGCCGCGCAGTGGAAGAGCTTCGCGTGCTCCAGCCCGGCCGACTTCGCCGTGACGCCCCGGAGCATGTCGACGACGACCCCCGAGACGTCGGTGGCCCAGTACGCCTCCGTGGACGGCGCGATCCGCGTGAGGAGCAGCCCCGTGCCGCAGCCAATCTCGAACACGCGGCGGGGCGCCCGCACGAGAAGCTGGTGGACCGTGTGGTCGACCCACTCCTTCATCGCCTCCGCGCTGAGCGGCGCGCCAGTGTAGCTGCTGTCCCAGCCCGCGATGTTGAAGCGGGGGTCCAGCTGCGGCTCGCTGGCCGAGCGCGCATAGAGGTCGTCGTAGAGCGCCTTCCACTCGCCCACGTGCGTGTCACCGACGCCGCCGTCCGCATCCGAGGACAGGAGCGTCTGAGCGGCGTTCTCCCTGGGCACGACGTAGGCGGCGATGCGCCGGTCGTCCGCGCTGCGCTCATGCGTGGTGACGTAGGCATCTGCGACCGCCGGGTGCGTGGCGAGCACCGACTGGATTTCACCCAGCTCGATGCGGAACCCGCGAATCTTCACCTGGTCGTCGATGCGCCCAAGGTACGTGAAGCCGCCATCCGGGAGGCGGATGGCGAGGTCGCCCGAGCGGTAGAGCCGCTTGCCCGGCGAGGACGGGTCTTCGATGAAGCGCTGCGCGGTGAGCTCGGGACGCTTCAGGTAGCCGCGCGCGACGCCAGCGCCGCCGACGTACATCTCTCCCGGGACGCCAGCCGGCACGGGCTGACCGTGCTCGTCGAGCAGGTGCAGCTCGAGGTCCGGGAGCGGGCGCCCGATGGGGCTCGCGGCGGAGGTGAGGTCGGCCTCGGTCACCCGGTAGTACGTGACATGCACCGTGGTCTCGGTGATGCCGTACATGTTGATGAGCTGCGTGTCGGCGTCGCCATACCGGTCGAACCATGGGCGGACGGTCGCAGCGTCCAGCGCCTCGCCGCCGAAGATGATCCACTTGAGGCTTCGGCCGCCCTTGCCATCCGCGATGGACGGCGCGCGCGTCAGCGCACGGAACGCGGACGGCGTCTGGTTGAGGACCGTCACGCCTTCACGCGCAATCAGCTCACCGAAGGCCTCGGGCGCGCGCGTCATCCAGTGGGGCACGACGACCAGGCGCCCGCCGTACAGCAGCGGCCCCCACAGCTCCCAGACGGAGAAGTCGAACGCCGCGGAGTGGAACAGCGTCCAGACGTCATCCGGCCCGAAGCCATAGAGCGGCTCCGACGTGGTGAACAAGCGGGTGGCGTTGGCGTGGGTGACGATGACGCCCTTGGGGCGCCCCGTCGAGCCGGACGTGTAGATGACGTAGGCGGCGCTCTCCGGCGTGATGGCCGGCTCGGGGTTCGGCGCACGCCGGCCGCCCTGCCAGTCGAGCGCGTCCACGAAGACGGTGGACACACGCTGCGTGGGGAGGTCACCGGTGCGGCTGGACTCGGTCACCAGCGCTGCGACCTCCGCGTCCTCCAGAATCAACGCGAGCCGGTCCTTCGGGCTGGCGGGGTCCAGCGGCACATAGGCGCCGCCGGCCTTGAGCACGCCAAGAATGGAGACGACCAGCTCCGCGCCGCGATCGACGCAGATGCCCACCAGGGACTCGGGGCCCACGCCGTGGTCGCGCAGCGCGTGCGCCAGGACGTTCGCCCGGGCGTTGAGCTCGGCGTAGCTGAGGTGCGTCTCGCCGAACGTCAGCGCGGTGGCGTTCGGGCTGCGCTCGGCCTGGGCCTCGAACCAACCCGCGAGCGTCCGCGCGGCGGTGACGGCCGGGGCGCTTTCAACGCGAGCCTCGTGTACGGGGGCCGGGGCCTTGACCGCCAGGGACAGCCGGGCGACTGGCGCGTCCGGCGCGCGGACCATCTCCTCGACCAGCTTCTCGAAGTAGCCGCGCCACAGGGCGACGGTGTCGTCGTTGAAGAGGGCGCGGTTGAAGCGCAGCACGCCGGAGAAGGCGCCCCGCGTCTCCCACAGCTCCAACGTGAGGTCGAACTGCGATTCCTGATCGCTGATGGGGAAGGGCTCCAGCTCCAGGTTGCCCCAATAGACGCGGGCGTCCTCGTCAGGCGAGGCCCACAGCGCCATGCCGCCGCCGCCCTCGCGCGACGCGTGGTGGACGATGGACGCTTGGAAGAGGGGAGACACGCCCGGACGGCGCTCGATGCCCAGCCGCTCCACGAGCGACGCGAAGGGGAGGTCCTGGTGGGCGAGCGCCTCATGGACGACGGTGCGCATCCGGCCCAGCAACGTCCGGGTGGAGGGCGCACCGGAGAGGTCCGCGCGCAGCGCCACCGCGTTGGCGAAGTAGCCCACCACGTCGTGGAAGGCCGAGCCGGGCCGGCCCGCCGTGGGCGAGCCAATCAAGATGTCCTCCTGCCGCGCCAGGCGCCCCAGCAGGGCGGCATAGGCGGACACGAGCACGACGAAGGGCGTGGCCTCGGCGCTCTGCGCGAGCGCCTTGATGCGGGCCGTCAGCTCCGCGGAGAGGCGGAAGGGGCTCGCGCCGCTCCGGTTCGCGGCGATCGCGGCCCGGCTCCGGTCGGCGGGCAGCGCCAGGATGGGAAGCTCACCGGCGAGCTTCCTCTGCCAGTAGTCCCAATGGGCGCGCCCCGCGGCACCCGACACCGTCTCCGCCTGCTGCGCGACGAAGGCGGCGTAGCTGCCCGAGACGGGCGGCAGGGACGGCTGCTCGCCGCGCGCGATGGCCTGATAGAGCTGGTTGAACTCCTGCTGGAGGATGCCCGCGGACCACCCGTCGTAGACGATGTGGTGGACGGTCATCAGGAGGACGTGGTCCTCGGCACCCAGGGAGAAGAGGTTGCAACGGAGCAGCGGGCCCCGCTCCAGGGAGAACGGCTGACGGTAGGCGCGGGCCACCTCGGCCTGGAGCTGCTCGGGGCTCCAGCCTTGCGCGTCTACATGGGTGAAGCTCGGCTCGAGCGCCGGGTGGCACGTCTGGACGAGCTGGCCTTCCGCGGTGGACGAGAACGTGGTGCGCAGGGACGCGTGGCGCTCAGCCAGCATTCCGAACGCGCGCTTGAGCGAGGCCACGTCGATTCGCGAGCGGATGCGCAGCGCGAAGGGCGTGTTGTAGGCCGCGCTCTCCGGGTCCTGCTGGTGCAGGAGCCACAGCGCCTTCTGTCCGGACGCGAGCGGGGAGAGGCGGGGAGCCGCCTTCCCGGACTTCGCCATGAGCTCGGCGAGCAGCTTGCGCTTCGCCTCGAGCGAGAGGCCCTTCATGTCGTCAGCCGGGGTGCTCATGCCGTCTCCCTCTCCTGCGCCGTCTGCGCGGCGAGCATCGCCTGGAGGATCGTGTCCAGCTCGCTCTCCGACATGCTGTTCACCTGCTGCTCGATTTCGGCTTCCTCCGTCACCGGTTCCGGCGGGGGCGCCGCGGCGGCGGCACCGGGCCCGTCGAACTTCGACGACAGGTTGGCGGCGACCTCCACCAGGCTCCCCGCGCGCAGCAGCTCCAGCGCGGGAACCTCGATGCCGAGCGCCTCGCGGATGGTCCGCTGGACCTGCATCGACAGGAGCGAGTCCACGCCCAGCAGCGACAACGGCTTCTGTGGTTCCACCCGCTCCATGGGAATCTGGAGGATGGTGGCGAGCCGCTCGATGAGGAACTTCTGCAGCTCCGGCTGCCGCTCATCCGGGGCCAGGCCCGACAGGTGGCCGCGGAGCTGCTCCGCCTCGCTCTGGGCGCCACCCTGGGCACTGCCCAGCAGGTGTGACGTCCTGGCGGACTTGCCCAGGTGCGGGGCGGCGCGGCCCAGCTTGGACCACTGCACGTCGAAGAGGCCCAGCTGCGGCGTGCGCAGGCGCAGCACCCGCTTGAGCGCGGTCAACACGGCGGCGGGCGCCATCGGGTTGAGGCCGAGCGATTCGAGGTACGTCCGCACCGCTTCGTCCTGGGCCATGCCGAACTCACCCAGCACGCCCCATTGGATGCTGATGGCCGCAAGCCCCCGCGCGGTCCGGTGCTCCGCGAGCGCGTCGAGGAAGCTGTTCGCCGCGACGTAGTTGCCCTGCCGCGGGTTGCCAATCAGCGCGGCGACGGACGAGAACAGGACGAAGAGGTCCAGCGGCCGGTCCTGCGTCAGCTCGTGAAGAATCCACGCGCCGCCCGCCTTGGGCGCCATGACGCGCTGGATGCGCTCGAGGTTCAGGTCGGGCATCGGCGCGTCGTCCAGCACGGCCGCCGTGTGCAGCACGCCCTTGAGCGGCGGGTGCGTGGCGTCGATGCGCGCAAGCAGCGCCCGCATGTCGTCCATGCTGCTGACGTCCGCGGCGGCCGCGGTGACGCGCGCGCCAGCCGCCTCCAGCTCCTGGACCAGCGCCCTGGCTTCCGGCGTGGAGGCGCCCTTGCGGCCGGTGAGCACCAGGTGGCGCGCACCCTCCGCGACCATCCAGCGGGCGAGCGCGAGGCCGAACCCGCCGAAGCCTCCGGTGACGAGGTACGTGGCGTTCGCCTCGAAGAGCGGCTCGTCCGCCGCCGGAGCGAGCGCGAGCGGCTCACCGTCGGTGAACGTCAGCGTGAGCCGGGCCAGGCCCTGGTCTCGCGAATGCTCCGCCAGCCAGGCCGGTGCCTCTCCCGCGCGGGCGACGGGCCAGGCCTCGGACGGCAGCGCCGGCAGCGTCGGGTACCGGCCGAGGACGGACTGGAGCCGCGCGGCGGCGTCCTGGGGGCGCTGGCGCAGCATGGCCGCGACGTCCACGCGTGCGCAGGCCGCGCCACGAGGCCAGGCGGTGGCGAACAGGCCCTCCGCTGGAGCGAGTGGGCCCGCGTCGACGAAGCGCCCGAAGGCCCCGAGCACACTGGTGAGGGTGGGCTCCGCGTCGCAGGACGCGTTCACCAGCAGGTCCACGCCTGCGCCGTCCGTCCACTTCAGGAGGTCTTCCGGGAGGGAAGGGGAGCGCCGGTCGAAGACGCGGACACCGTCCGGCACCTGGTGCGTGCCGGCGTCCAGGATGATGGCCGTCCGGGCTCCCGCCGCGCGGCCGAGTTCGACCACGGCGGTCCCCACGCCACCAGCGTCCCCGATGACGAGGAGCCGCTCGGAGGGCTGGAGGTGACCATGCACATGGAGCGCGTACTCCGCGCCGAGGAAGGGCAGCAGCCGGCCCTGAGACGCGCCGGCGCTGACGAAGTCCCGGTCCAGGCGCAGCACCACGTGCGTCCCGACAACGGGCGCTTCTTGCGCGACCAGCGCCTGCACCACCTGGCCGGCCGTGAAGCCCTGCGTGGCCTCGCCCACCGCCACGACGACACCGCCCACCTCCAGCGGCCAGTGCGTGTCGGACGCGCGCCGGCCCTGCACGGCCGCGGCGCGGGTCAGCGTCACGTGGGTGACCTTGATTTCGACCTCTCCGCGCGCGGGCTGCTTGCGCGTGGCACGTCGAGGCCGGCGCTCGGCGCCGTCGAGGGTGATCTCGAACACCTGCTCCACCCCAGCCGGCGCGGGCGTCCCCTTCGTCTGGGCCTCCCACTCCGGCAGGGGCTTCGCGCTGAGGCGGCGGACGAAGCGGCGGGAGTCGCGCAGCGCGACCTCCTCCTCCTGCGTCTCCGCGAGCAGCTCGCTCGCGAGCCGTTCGATCAGCTCCGACTGCGACGCCGAGGCGCCCTTCGGCAGGTCGATGGAGCGGGTCCGCAGGTGCGGGAACTCCGCGGGGACGACGCGCGCGAAGCCAATCAGCGGCGTGGCGGACAGCGCGCTTGGCGCGTCGCCCGGGGCCGCGCGCTGTGCGTCGCGGGTGACGATTCGCAGCGACGCGCCATCGCCCGGCGCCAGGGCCAGCACCACGTCGAGCAGCGCCTGGACGTCGTTCGACTCAACCCCCGGCTGCGCGTCCAGGCCGGCGAGGTAGGCAACGTGCTGGATGCGGACACGGCCCACGGCCTCCACGACGGCACGGACGTCCTCCGCGTTTCCGGGACGAATCTGGAAGCGGTGGTTCGACTCGCGGACGAACGTCTCGCCGCGCGTCACCAGGACCAGGTCCTGGATGCCGGTCCGCTCGAGCTCACGCGTCAGCTCGGCACCGATTCCGCCCTGGTCGGCGAAGACGAGCCAGGTGCCCTGGCTCTTCGCGGGCAGCTCCTCGGCGGTGGCCTCGAAGGCGTGCGTGTACATCCAGTCGTAGAACGCCGGCCTGGGCACGGACTCCTCGCGGTCCGCGAGCGCGGCGCACTCGACGCCCGTCAGCCTCGCGGCCACGCGGCCCTCGCCGTCCAGCAGCGTGATGTCGCACTCCAGCGCGTGGGCGGTGCGCGCGCGAATCCGGGCATGGCACCACAGCGGCGCGTGGGGCGCGGGCGGGGCGGAGAGCTGGATGCTCCGGCAGCCCATGGGCAGGTAGAGCCGCGCGTCGTCCTCGGGGAGCCAGGACACCATGGCCTGGAGGCACGGGTCCAACCACACGGGGTCGAGCAGCATCCGCGAATCGGCGGTGACGCGGGCCACCTCCGCGTCGGGGAGGACAATCTCGGCCAGCAGCTCCTGCTCGTTGCGGCGCAGCGTGCGGATGCCGCGCAGGCTGGGGCCGTACTCGAGCCCGCGCGTCGCCAGCATCCGGTACAGCGCCTCGGTGTCGAGCGGCGCCTCGGCGTGGATGCCGAGCTCGCTCACGCGGGCCTGCGTCTCCGGTGGCGTGTCGACGTTCCGGCGGATGCGCGCGGTGGCGTGGCGGGTCCACGCCGTGCGGTTGTCGCGCGGCCGGCTGTAGATGGTCACCGTCTGAGCCGCCTCGTCGTACGTGGTCCGGACGACGGGCTCGTCATGGCCCGTGACGACGAGCGCGTTCTCGAACCGCACCTCTTCCAGTGCATGCGGCGCGGAGAGGCCCATGGCGTGACGAACGGCGAGCGCCAGCTCGACGTAGGTGGCGCCAGGGACGACGAGCGAGCCCCGGACGCGGTGGTCCTGGAGGCACGGCAGGAAGCGCGCGTTCAGCCCGCGCTCCCAGGAGGGCAGCGGCGCGGAGACGCGGGGACCGAGCAGCGAATGCTCGTCCGAGCCCCGGCGGTCCGTGAGGGCCTCCTCTGACTCGTGCCAGTGCTTCTCACGCTGCCAGGGGTAGGTGGGGAGCGAGGTGTAGCGCGAGCCTCGCGGGTAGAGGCCGCTCCAGTCGATGGGGATGCCCGCGACGTAGAGCTCCGCCAGAGCCTTGGTGAACGTCTTGTGCTCGGGCTCCTGCCGCCGGAGGGAGGTGAGGACGCGGCCCTCGACGCGGGCCTCCGCGCAGCACTCCTTGATGGACGCCAGCAGCACGGGGTGGGGCCCCAGCTCGATGAAGAGCCGGTAGCCGTCCTTCAGCATCTGCCCCGCGGCCTTCGCGAAGAGCGTGGGCTCGCGGATGTTGTCGCACCAGTACTCCGCGTCGTAGGCGATGCCCTCGACGCGCCCGCCCGTGACGGTGGAGTAGGTGGGCAGGTGCCCGGCGGAAGGCTGGAGCGAAGCCAGGCAGCGGCGCAGCTCCGGCTTCAGGCCCTCCATGGCGGGGCTGTGGTACGGCACCTCGACCTTCAGGATGCGCTGGAACACGCCGCGCGCCTCCAGCTCCGCGGCGATCTCCTCGATGGCCTTCGCGTCACCCGACAGGGTCACCGCGTTGGGGCCGTTGATGGCGGCGATGGACACCAGGTCCTCACGCCCCCGGATGGCGGCGCGCGCGCCTTCCTCGGAGAGCCCCACGGCGGCCATCTTGCCCTGACCCGCGGCCTTGGCCTGGATGCGGCTGCGCTCGTAGATGACGAGCATGGCCTGCTCCAGCGTGAAGCGGCCGGCGGCATAGGCTGACGCGACCTCACCCGCGCTGTGGCCAATCACCGCCGCGGGGGTGACTCCCGCGCGCCGCCACATCTCCAGCAAGCCAAGCTGGAGGAACGTGTTCGCGGGCTGCGCGATGTCCGTCCGCGCCATGTTGGAGGACTGCTCGTCCGCGAGCATCTGCTCCAGCAGCGACCAACCCGCCAGCCGCTGGAAGAGGGCGTCGCAGCGGTCCAGGGTGGCGCGGAACAGCGCGTCCTGCGCGTAGAGCTCCCGGCCCATGGCCCACCACTGGGGCCCCATGCCGGTGAACACGAAGACGGGCCGGGCATCCGCGGCCTGGAGCGTCCGGCCGGAAGCGCCCAGCTCGGCGGGGTTGCCCGACGCGAAGGACGTCAGCCGCGCCGTCAGGTCGGCCACGTCCTCCGTGGCCAGCAGCGCCAGCCGGTGCTCATGGTGGCCGCGGCGCGTGGCCGCGGAGAAGCAAATGTCCGACAGCGAGGCAGACGACGGAGCGGCGAGCAGCTCCGCGTAGGACTGGGCCAGGGCGCGCAGGGCCTCGGGGCCGCGGGCGGAGAGGGGCAGCAGCAGCGGCGCCGGGGGGCCGTCGGCGCGGGCCCGCGACTCGGCGGGCGGGGCCTGCTCGATGACGCAGTGGGCGTTGGTGCCGCCATAGCCGAAGGAGTTGACGCCCATCCGCAGCGGCTCGTCCTTCCGGGGCGCGAGCGTTTCGAGCGCGCGCGGGATGCGGATGCCCAGCGTGTCGAAGGGGATGGCGGGGTTGAGGTCGCGCAGGTTGGCCTGCGGGGGCAGCTGCCGGTGCTGCAGGCACAGGCTCGCCTTGATGAGCCCGGCGACGCCGGCCGCGGCCTCCAGGTGCCCGATGTTGGCCTTGAGCGAGCCGACCCAGGGGCCCTGGCCGTCCTCGCGCTTGGAGACGGCGCCCAGGCCCCCCAGCTCCGCCGGGTCTCCCACGGCGGTGCCCGTGCCATGGGCTTCGAAGGCATGGAGCTCAGTGGGGTCCAGCGCGGCGCTGGCGCAGACGCGGCGAATCAGCGCTTCCTGCGCGCGGGAGCTCGGCGCCGTCATGGACTCGCTGTGGCCGTCCTGGTTGACGCCCGTCCCTCGAATGACGGCGTAGACGCGGTCCTGGTCCCGGACCGCGTCGGAGAGCCGCTTGAGCACCACGATGCCGGCGCCCTCGCCGCGGCCGTAGCCGTCCGCGCGCGTATCGAAGCTCTTGGAGTGCCCGTCCGCCGACAGGAACTTGCCCTTGCTCATGGCCACGAAGATTTCGGGCCGGAACATGACGTTGACGCCACCCGCCAGCGCCAGCGACGTGGTGCCGCTCCGCAGGTCCTGGCACGCCAGGTGGACGGCGACCATGGACGAAGAGCACGCCGTGTCCAGGGAGATGCTCGGCCCCTGGAAGTCGAACATGTACGACAGGCGGTTGGAGAGCACCGTCATCGTGGAGCCCACCGCCGTGTGCGGTCCGATGAGATCGCGGTTCATCGGTCCCATGTGCGTGAGCATGCTGTCGAGCATGAACCCGCCGACGTAGACCCCCGTGGGGCTGCCCGCGAGCTTGTCCGCCGGAAGGCCCGCGTCCTCCAGGCTCTCCCACGCCACCTCCGCGAGCAGCCGCTGCTGTGGATCGAGCGTCGCCGCCTCACGGGGCGAAATGGAGAAGAAGGCCGCGTCGAACGTGTCGATGGCCTCCTGCAGGAAGCCGCCCGCCCGCACGTACGTCTTGCCGGGCTTGTCCGGGTCCGGGTCGTAGTACCGGCGGTGGTCCCAGCGCTCCTTCGGGACTTCCACGATGGCGCAGCGGCCCTGCGTGAGCAGCTCCCAGAGGTGGCGTGGTGACCTGGCGCCCCCTGGAAAGCGGCAGCCGATGCCAATGATTGCGATGGGGTCTTGTTCAATATTGGACGCTGCGCTCATGTTCAAAACCTACACCAGTAACGGATTACCCGTAAAGTCAAGGTTATATTCTCAACTCTTGAGAGTGATTGTGTATGAATGGGTTACAGTTTGTGTCACAGCCGCGTGCCCTCTGAGACACGACGTTTCAGATCCGTGAGAAAACGGTCGACGCCGGGTTTCTTCACCCCATTCTTGATACGGATGTCGTGTGGGGCTCCCCCTCTGGCATTGGCGCCCAGGGACATCCTCTCAGCCCTGTCTGACACCTGTGAGGCTTCGTCGTGTCCCTTGCCCCTTCTTCGGTTCGCGTCTTCCGGCATGAATCGGAATTCGGCCGCTGGGAGATGGTGGAGGGCGCGCCGGACGCCCGGCTCCGTGGGATGGTGGCGGGGTCCTATTGGGGCTACGACGAGCGGACGCCGGTCCCCATGCGCCGCCGCGAGCTGCCGTCTCCGCAGGTGGTGCTCATCATCGACTTCGGGCCGTGGCTCCGGATTCTCGACCCGCGAGACGCCTGTGTCGCCGCGCGCCACACGGATGGCTTCGTCGCCGGGTTGGATGACTCATTCTCACTCACTGAGACGCCGGGCGCGATGCGCGGCCTCCAGGTCAATTTCACGCCCATGGGGGCGCGGCTGTTCTTCGGGATGCCCCTGCGCGTCCTGGCGCGGCGGGTGGTGGGGCTGCGCGACGTCCTGGGCGCCCAGGCCTCGCTGCTGGCGGAGCAGCTCCAGGAGTCGCCAGGCTGGGCGGCCCGCTTCGCGTTGCTCGACCAGTTCCTGCTGAAGCGCATCCACGAAGCGCGCGCCATCGCGGCATGTGTCCCTTGGGCCTGGGAGCGGCTGGTCGCGAGCGGGGGTGGGGTGGAGATTGGCGGGCTGGCCGGCGAGCTGGGCTACAGCCAGAAGCACCTCATCACCCGCTTCAACGAGGAGTTGGGGATGCCGCCCAAGCTGCTGGCCCGGCTGCTTCGCTTCGACCAGGTCATCCAGCGGCTGAAGGCGGGCGGCGTGACGGGCACCTGGGCCGAGCTGGCGCTGGCGCACGGCTACTACGACCAGGCGCACTTCAACCGCGACTTCCGTCAGTTCACCGGGCTGACGCCTCGGGAGTACGTCCGGCTCCAGCTTCCGGACCACGGCGGCCTCCGCGGCGACTGAGCCCGGACGTTGGCGAGTCAAACACCGCCAGTGCCTCCGCTTCCCCGAGCCCCTTGACTCCCCTAGGGTGCCGCGCCACCGATGCCATCCGAAGTCACTGTTCAATCAACGTTGTTTGAATCCCTGGTCCGCCTGGCCCGGCCCGACGCGAAGCTCCAGGCGGAGTTCCTGGCCGCGGGCTTCGACATGGACAAGCCCCGGGCCACCTATCCCGCGGCCGTGTTCGCGGGGTGTCAGGAGGCGGCGGTGCGTCACCGCTACGCGGGCCTGGACCGCAAGGCGGCCTACCGGACGCTGGGGCGGGAGCTGGTGCGCAGCTACTTCGACACCCTGGTGGGCAAGGTGGTGGGCATGGCCCTCAAGGTGGCCGGGCCCGAGCGCGCCATGAAGCGCGTGTCGCTGAGCTTCAGCTCCGTCTTCTCCCCGGTGGACATCCAGGTGGAGTCACTGGGCCCGGCGGACTGGCGCGTCCGCTTCCGGAGCTACCCCTTCCCGGCGGAGGCCGCCGCGGGCACCTGTGAAGGTGCGCTGCGGCAGGCCGGCGCCACCGAGCCCCAGGTGAACGTGGAGCGCTACGAGCCGCCCGACGGCTTCGACCTGCGCATCCGCTGGAGCTGACCCGTCAGGGTGAGGACGGGCCCCCCAGCGCCACCGCGGACACTACGGTGGGCTCCGTCACGTTGTCGGTGGACGTACGGTCGATGAGCACGTTGAGCGGATCAATGCCCACCTGGACGGGCTTCACGGGGACGGTGAAGGTGAGCTCCGATTCGCCCTTCGTCACCCGGCGCTTCTCCAGGAAGATGGCCTCGCCGCGCTCGTCGAGCGCGCCCACGTCCATCCAGTCGTTGAAGTCCACCTCCGTCTGTTCCCCCTGCTCGTCGGCGCGGAACTTCTTCGCCAGCACCTTGAGGGTGACATCCCAGGTGCCCTGGTCATTCTGCCGCGCCCGCGCGGAGACGGCGCGGTTGTCGTAGAGGGTGATGGTCTCGAACAGGTCCTCGATGAGGTACTGGTACTCCGGCGGCGTCTCTTCCCGGAGGAAGCCCAGCAGCTCCGTGGAGCCGGTGTACGGCGGGCCCTGGAAGCGGACCTTCTCCACATAGCGGCGCAGGGCGCGGTTCACCCGCTCCTCTCCGATGAAGTCCTGCAGCGCGTACATGACGAGGCTGCCCTTCTGGTAGTGGATGTACGCCTGCTGTTCCACCCGGGCCAGCGGCACCTCCTTCTTCGACTCGAACGCGCGGCCAGCGAGGTAGCGGTCCAGCTCGAACTTGAGGAAGCGCTTCATCTTCTTCGGCCCGAAGCGGTGCTTCATCACCATCAGCGCGGCGTACTGCGACATCGTCTCCGACGTCATCGTGGCGCCCTGCGCGCGCGCGCCCACCACCTGGTGCGCCCACCACTGGTGGGCGATCTCATGCGCGGTGACGTAGTACGGGTAGTCCACGTCGTCGGCGCGTCCGTCCTCCACGCGGGCGATGAAGCCCAGCGCCTCCGAATACGGAATCGTATTGGGGAAGGCCTGGGCGAAGCTCGCGTAGCGGGGGAACTCCAGGATGCGGGCCTGCCGGTGCTGATACGGTCCGAAGTTCTCGCTGCAGTACGCCAGCGTGTCCTTCATGCCGCGCATCATCCGGTCCAGCGCGAAGGTGTGCGTGGGGTGGTGGTAGATCTCCAGCTTCACGTCGCGCCACGTGTCGCGCATCACCTCGTAGCGCGCGGACAGGACGGAGAAGAAGTTGAGGATGGGCTTGTCCATCCGGTAGCGGAAGAAGCGGCGGTCGCCCTCGGTCCACTCCTTCTCCAGGTAACCCGGGGCAATGGCAAGCTGGTCCTTCGCCGTGCTCACCGTGGCCTCGAAGGCGATGAAGTCCGAGTCCTGACGGATGTAGTTGTCCTGCTTCGCCTTCGGGTCGTCGCGGTCCGGCAGGCGCTCGCGAGGCGGCAAGTCGTAGTCCTTGCGGTCCCGGTCGTCCTCCAGCTCCGCGTCCTTCTGGTAGCCCAGCACCGGCAGGTTCATGTTGTTGAAGAAGGTGCCGTTGCCCACGATGTCCGTGCGCGCCCCGCCGTGCTTGAAGCCCTTCGTGCCGAACTCCAGGTCGAACACGATGGCGGAGTCGGCGCCGGGCGCCAGCGGCGTGGGGAGCTCGTAGACGAAGATGCCGAGCTCGGCGTCATGCACCGCGGGCTTCGTCACGCCGGCCAGGGACAGGCCGCGCACCCGGGCGTCGTCCGGCAGGGTGAGCATCACCTTGGAGATGGGCACGTCCGTCTTGTTGCGGATGCGGTAGCTGCCCAGCGCCTCCAGGCGCAGCGCTTCCGGGTGGATGTGGAAGGTGACCTGCGCGGCGGTGATGCGCGGGTGGGGCAGGGCGGCGAAGGACGCGTAGTCCTTTTCGTAGCGGGCCTGCTGCCGCTCCCGGTCCTTCCGAGTGACGTACGGGTTGAGGACGTGGGTGTTGTAGTAGATGAACGCGCCCGCCCCGACGAAGACGCAGAGCGACAGCGCCGCGGCCACGGTCCACGCGCCCGTGCGCCGCGCCTTGGCCGCCGCCCAGCGCTGCTTCCAGCGCGCCTCCCGGCCCCGGACGGTGAGCAGGTAACCCGCCGCCACGAGCAGCGCCGCCAGCCCGTACCAGTAGACGCGGTGCCACACGAGCGCGGGGATGCTGCCGCCGAAGCGGTTCAGGTCGGAGTAGCGGAGCGTGGGCTCGGAGCCGTAGCGGACCAGGGCGTCTTCCACGCCCATCAGGCCCAGCGCGGCCTGGAGGACGAAGTAGAGCACCATCACCAGGTACGCCAGGTACTTCTGGTGGATGAGCACCTGCGCGAAGAAGGCCAGCACGCACAACAGCGCGTCATGCGGGAAGTCCAGCAGGAAGAGCTGCGTGGCGTAGAGGTTCCACTCGACGTCGAAGTAGCCGCGGAGCACCTGGGAGAGCAGCGCGGACAGCAGCGCCACGACCTTGAGGGAGAAGGCCACCAGCAGCAGCGCCCCCAGCTTCGCGCCATAGGTGACCCAGGACGGCACGCGCGTGGCGTCCACGATGTCGGCCAGCCCCGCGTCGCGCTCCTTCCACACCAGCTCACCCGCATAGAAGGTGATGGTGATGAGCAGGAAGGGCTGGAAGGTGCGCGTGGCCGTCTCCAGCACCTGCCACGTCACCGGCCAGGTGGCGGTGCCGAACATCTGCTTCGAGAGGGCGATGCCCATGGTGCCCATGGCGAGCCCCGCCACGACGAAGGACCAGAACACCGGGGAGCGGAGGATGTCGCGGTAGGCCAGCCAGGACGTGGCGACGGCCGTGCGCAGCCAGCTGCCCGTCGTGGGCGCCGCCCCGGTGGCGGGGAGGGTGACCGGGGCGGAGGCGTCCGCCTCCTTGAGCGCGCCGCGTCCCCGCTGCTCCTCCACGGTGGTGCGGAAGCGCAGGACGGCCAGCCCCAATATCGCGGCGCCCACCGCGCTCCACAGCAGCCGGTTGGCGAGCAGCAGCCCGGTGAAGGGGATGCGGTCCCGGTTGCGCTCGGCCGCGGTCCAGTAGCGGGTCGCGTTCTCGAAGGTGAGGAAGCCGAACGGGTCCAGCAGGGACGCCAGGTCCTGGTGCTGCACGTCGGACATGGCGGCGCTGAGCACCAGGTACCCCATCACCAGCACCACGACGCCCACGTACACGGGGGCCATGCGCCGCGTCAGCGCGGCCAGCGAGAAGAAGACGGCGCCAGCGAAGAAGAGCGTGGGCCACACGCCGATGACGTAGGGCCAGAGGTACGAGGTGAGCTGGAACGAGGTGAGCCGCTCGGAGTCCACCAGCCACACGCCCGCGGCGCCCACCAGCAACCCGGGGATGATGGCCAGCATCAGCGCCGCGCTGAAGAGGTACGCGCCCAGGAACCGGCCGAGCAGGTACGGGCCCTTCTTCACGTTCTTCGTGAAGATGAGCATCCAGGTGTTGTGGCCGAAGTCCTGGTAGGCGGCCTGGCCGAAGACGGCGGCCACCATGAAGAGGCCGAAGTAGGCCAGGCTGGTGGTGAAGTTGAAGATCGTGTGGGGGCTGTTGACGCGGACCAGCTCCGGGCCCGACGCCACGGAGAAGCCCTTGAACACGGCGCCAATCGCCAGCGTCATCAGCGCGGCGGCGGCGGCCAGCACCAGGGCGTAGACCCAGGTGGAGATCATCTTCATCCGGCGCCGCAATTCGAAGGTCAGGAGGGCGGTGAACATGGCGGGCCCTCAGGACTGCTTGGACGCCCGGGATAGCGCGTGGAAGTAGACGTCCTCCAGGTCGGGGGCGGCCGGCTCGAAGCCCTCCGGCGGAGCCTCCGCGTAGACGTGGACCAGGCGCTGTCCGGCCACGCGCCGCACGGCGATGACCTCCAGGTCCTTCATGAGCGCGTCCAGCTCCTCCTGGTGGGTGACGAAGCGCTTCCACACGCGCTGGCGCAGGGCCTCCACCAGCTTCAGCGGGTGGCCGCTGGCCACGACGTTCCCCTGGGCGAGGATGGCCATGTTCTGACAGAGGTCCGCCACGTCGGAGACGATGTGCGTGGACAGCAGCACCACCACGTCGGTGCTGATCTCCGCCAGCAGGTTGTGGAAGCGGAAGCGCTCGGCGGGGTCGAGCCCGGCGGTGGGCTCGTCCACGATGAGCAGCCTGGGGTTGCCGAGCAGCGCCTGGGCGATGCCGAAGCGCTGCTTCATGCCGCCGGAGAAGCCACCGAGCCGCCGGTCGCGGTGCTCCCAGAGGTTCGTCTTCTGCAGGAGCGCCTTCACCGTGTCATGGCGCGGTCCGCGCTGGGCCAGGCCCTTGAGCTGCGCCAGGTGGTCCAGCATGTCCCAGGCCGTCACCTTGGGATACACGCCGAAGTCCTGCGGCAGGTAGCCCAGCACCTCCCGCAGCCGGTCCTTGTCCCGGCGCAGGTCGATGCCGTCGAAGCTCATGGTGCCCGCATCCACGTCCTGCAGCGTGGCGATGCTGCGCATCAGCGTGGACTTGCCGGCGCCGTTGGGCCCGAGCAGCCCGAACATTCCGCGCGGAATGGTGAGGTTGACACCCTGCAGCGCACGGGTGCCGTTGGGGTACGTCTTCGACACGCCTTCCAGTCTGAGCTCCATGGTGGCGAACCTAACCCAGTCCTCGGGACCGATGCGTGGAGCGCGTGGCGTCGTTACCATGCAGGCATGCCCCTCCCTCCCCGGACCTCCACCGCCACCGCGGCCGTCGCCTTCCTGCTGGGGGCCTGCGGAGAGGGGGACCCGGTCATGCTGGAGGCGGTGGCCGCGAGCTGCTCGGGCGGCCCGGCGCAGCACCTGGACCGGCTG
The DNA here is from genome assembly GCF_013372605.1 of Myxococcus sp. AM009. Taxonomy (NCBI): domain Bacteria; kingdom Pseudomonadati; phylum Myxococcota; class Myxococcia; order Myxococcales; family Myxococcaceae; genus Myxococcus; species Myxococcus sp. AM009. The sequence goes on along the minus strand of NZ_JABXEP010000017.1, from coordinate 27,349 downwards.
CCGTCCGGCGCCATGGTCCTCAATGCCTACTTCCTGCAGGAAGAGGCCACCCGGGACGCGCGGCGGGGGGCGACCGAGTCCCCGGTGCTGGAAGAGGTGCTGGCCAAGGCCGCCGCGCTGGGCGTGCGGGCGCTGCGCACCAACGGACACAACGACGCGCTGTCGAAGGTGGGGGACACCGCCATCCAGGTGGCGCCGCTGGAGTACGACGAGGTGGCCCTGGTCGGCCTGGACTGGGTGCTCGCCCGCGCCCGCTTCCATGGCGTCCGCCTGGTGCTGACGCTGGGGAACTACTGGGATGCGTATGGAGGGGCGCGCCGGTATGTGGAGTGGGCGGGGCTCCCCCGGCCCGTGGAGGGGGACGCGCGCTTCTTCACCGACCCGGCGGTGGTGGCGCACTTCAAGGCGCACGTGGCGCGGCTGCTCAACCGGGTGAACACGGTGGACGGCATCCGCTATGGCGACCACCCGGCTGTCCTGGCCTGGGAGCTGCTCAACGAGCCGCGAGGGCGGGGACTGGACAAGGAAGGGGCGCGGCTGCGCGCGTGGATTGATGACGTGGCGCGGGAGGTGAAAACGCACGCGCCCGGTCACCTGGTGGGCACGGGGGAGGAGGGCTTCGAGCCGTCTCCCGAGGGGTACGACGCCGGCTTCTGGTCCCGGTCCGGCTCGCCGGTGCTCCGCACGCCGGGGGCCAGCTTCACGCGCAACACGGCGTCCCCGTACATCGACTTCGCGTCAGTGCACTTCTATCCGGAGTCTTGGGGCCTGGGTGGCATCGACACAGCCGAGGCCGGCGCCCGGTGGATTCGTGAGCACGCCGCCATCGCCCGGAGCCTGGGCAAGCCCTTGTTCGTGGGCGAGCTGGGGCTGCGCAACGAAGGCGCGTTCGACGTGTCACAGCGGCGCGCGCTCTATCGCGGCTGGCTGGAGTGCATGCGGAAGGAAGGCGTGGGCGCGGGGGCGCTGTGGATGTTCGCCAACGACGCCCGGCCGGACGCCTGGGACGGCTACACCTTCTACTATCGGGACGGCACGCTGCCGGGCGACCCGGTCAACCGGTACGCGGACCTGGTCATGGAGGCCGCCGCCGCGGAGCGTCCGGGCGCGGCGGTCTCCACGAGGCGCTGAGCGTGGGTGTGCCGGCTCAGACGGAGATGAGGCCCTTGCGGATGCCCTCGGTGACGGCCTCCACGCGGTTGGTGACCTCCAGCTTCCGGTAGATGTGCTCCAGGTGCGTGCGGATGGTGGCCTTGCTGAGGTCGAGCAGGCGCGCCGCCTCGCTGTTGGACACGCCCTTGGCGATGAGCTGGAGGATTTCGCGCTCGCGGTCCGACAGCGGCTTGAGCAGCGGCTCCTGGGCCGCGTCGTAGGCGGACGGCGCCGGCGTGGAGGGCGGCGAGGGGACGGGGCTGGCGTCGGGCTCCACGCGGAAGTGACGGAGCAGCCGGCGGGCCAGGTTGGGCTGGATGACGGTGCCGCCCGCGCGGACCTCCTTGATGGCCTCGATGATCTTGTCCACCGGGGCGCCCTTGAGCAGGTAGCCGGAGGCGCCCGCCTTCACGGCCTCCAGCACTTTGTCCTCCTCGTCGAAGATGGTGAAGATGAGGATTTCAATCTGCGGGAAGCGCGCCTTCACCTCGCGCGTCACGTCGATGCCGCTCATGCGGGGCAGGCCCAGGTCCAGCAGCAGCACGTCCGGCATCAGCCTGGGCACCTCCTCCAGCGCGGCTTCACCGGAGAGCGCGGTGCCGATGATGTCCATCTCCGGGTGGCTTTCGAAGAGGCGGAGCTGGTTCTTGAGGATCTTCGTCTGATCCTCGACCACGAAGACGCGGATGGGCGGCGAATCGGGAGGCTGCGGGGCGTCCACGGGAGCTCCGGTCATGACGGACGACAGGGGAGGGAGAATGCCACCTGGGCGCCAGCGCCGGGTGACGAGTCCACGATGAGCTGGCCACCGAGCTTCATGGCGCGCTCACGCATGTTCAACAGGCCGTAGTGGCCGCGCGGCGTCCGGGATGGGTCAAAGCCCTTGCCGTCGTCGCGCACGACGAGGTTGACGCGGTCCTCGCTGAAGTCGAGCCGCACCTGGACGCCCTTGGCCTCCGCGTGCTTCACCGCGTTGGACAGCGACTCCTGGAGGATGCGGAACAGCGCCAACTGCGCGTCCGGGTTCAGCTTGCGCTGCAGGCCGGTGCGCTCGAAGCGGATGTCCAGGCCGGTGCGCTCGCGGAACGTCTTCGCGTAGTCCTCCAGGCCCTGCGCCAGCTCGAAGTCCTCGCGCATCATCCGCAGGCTGCGCCGCAGCTCCTCGATGGACTCCTCCGCGGTGAGCTTCAGCTCGCGGATCTCCTCGCGCAGGCCCTCCTCGCGCGCCAGGTTCAGGATGTACTCGGATTGGATGATCATCGACGACAGGGACGCGCCCAGGCCGTCGTGGATCTCCCGCGCCAGCCGGTTGCGCTCCTCCACCACGGCCAGCTCCTTGAGGTCTCCCTGGAGCGACACGACCTCGCGGTGCGCGGCGGCCTCGCGCTCGTTCAGGTACACGAGCACGTAGACGATGATGAAGTTGAGCGCCAGGTACCAGAGCAGCGTCAGCAGCTCCACCGCCGTCACGGAGCGGTTGAGGAGCAGGTCCAGCCGGGTGGTGATGGGCAGCGCCAGCAGCGGCGGGAGGATCGCCAGCGGCTTGGGGTAGAGGATGGCGAAGAGCGTGGTGAAGAGCAGCTGCGTGGCCAGCAGCGGGCTCTGGAGTCCGCCGCCGACGTGCGGCTTGACGATGAGCACCACGCTGATGGCCACGTCCAGGCAGAGGGTGATGTACGTCACCCAGCGGCCGGCCTTCGGGTGGTCGATGACCAGGAGGTTGGCGACGCTGTAGAGCAGCATCGCGAAGTAGCCCACGAAGGCGAAGGGCCCGGTGAGGCCGAAGTAGCCGCTCCAGGCCGGCACCGCGAGGATGAGCAGGCCCAGCGTGAGGAACATCATCCGCGCGTAGAAGAGCGCGCGGGCCCGGGCCACGAAGCGGTCCTGCTCCCACGAGGCGGTCGCCTGCTCGGCCGACACGCTGTCCGTCAGCTTGCGGCGCTCCAGGACCTTGCGCACCCGGGCGCGCAGGTCGTTGGCAGGCGTCTCCTCGCTCAATGCGAGTTGGGAATCCATTCGTCCGGCACTCTACGGGAGCAACCGGGGGGGCGGGAATCCCAGAGGTGGCCCGCCCCGCCTTCTGGAGGGCGAGGGAGCAGGCCCCGCGCCCGGCGGAAGCACCGCGTTACTCCGCGGAGGCGTCACCCGCGCACGCCTGGCGCGCCTCGGGCTTGCTCTTGAAAATGAACTCCAGCCGGTCCGTCCGCTCGCCCGTCCGCTCGTCGAAGAGCGGCGTGCCTCCCGCGTACATGGTGCCCTGCGGGTTGCCGTAGGCGTCCAGCCCCTGCTTCTGGAGCCACGCGTCCACGCAGGCCTCCCGGGCCGCGCGCGCCGTTCCGCCCGTGCCTGCGTCCTCCGCTCCCAGGGCCCCCTTGCTGGCGCCGGTGCGCGCGGCTTCGTCCGTCGCGGCGGAGGCGTCGGAGGGCCCCGGGGCCTCGCCCGTCTTGCGGGTGCAGGCAGGCGCCAGGAGGAGGACAGCGGAAAAGACGAGCACGCCGGTCAGGTTTTTCATATGTCCTGGCAGGTGGGGGCCGCGCGGACGCGGGACGGTGGAGAGGCACCTGCGTCCTTCTGCAGGGTGGTACGCAGGCGGTCACACCATATTCGTTTCCGACCGCGTGGAGCAGTCATCCGATGCATGGCCACGGTACAGACCACCATCCCCGAGTTCCCCATGCGTCCCGGCTGGAGCGCGCGCGCGTCCTGCTGGTGGGGGCTGGCGGGCTCGGGTGTCCGGCGTCACTGGCGCTGGCCCAGGCCGGTGTCGGGCACCTGACGCTGGCGGATCCGGACCGCGTGGACGTGACGAACCTGCCGCGCCAGCTCTGGCACCGGGGCGAGGACGTGGGCCGGAACAAGGCGGAGTCCGCGACGGCGGGCCTGGCGCGGGCCTTCCCTGGCCTGAGCACGGAGGCCATGACCGAGCGCGTGGACGCTACCAACGCGGAGGGGCTCTTCCGTGCGCACGACGCCGTCATCGACGCCACGGATGGCGTGGCCACCAAGTTCTTCCTGTCGGACGTGGCGGTGCTGACGGGCGTGCCGCTCGTCTATGGCGGGGTGCTGCGCATGCAGGGACAGGCGATGCGCGTGGACCCGGGTGGGCCGTGCCTGCGCTGCCTCTATGAAGCGCCGCCTCCGCCGGACGCCGTGCCCACGTGTGCCCAGGCGGGGGTGCTCGGCTCGCTGGCGGGGCTGGTGGGCGCGGTGCAGGCCCTGCTGGCGCTGGAGCTGCTGTCGGGCGCCGCGCGGGGTGGGCAGGGCGAGGCCACGCTGCATGTGCTGGATGCGGTGTCGCTGCTGGGGCGGAGGACGCGCGTGACGCGGGCACCGGACTGCGAGGGCTGCCGCGTCACGGCCATCCCGGCGTACCCGGAGTCTCCGGAGGCGTGCGCGACATGACGGCGACGCTGGACATCACCCGCGAGGTCTGTCCGATGACCTACGTGCGGACGAAGCTGAAGTTGGAATCACTGGAGTCGGGCACGTTGCTGGAGGTGCTGCTTCGGGGCACCGAGCCGCTGAAGAACGTGCCTCGCAACGCGCGCGACGAGGGCCACGAGGTCGTGTCCCTGGACGCGCTCCCGGACGGGACGCACCGGCTGGTGCTCCGCAAACAGGGCAGGTGAGTGAGCCATGGCGACCCTTCGTATTCCCACCCCCATGCGGGGTTTCACCGGCAACCAGGCGGAAGTCGTCGCCCCCGGCGCCACCGTGCGCGAGGTGCTGAACAACCTGGACGCGCGCCACCCGGGCATTGGCGGCCGGGTGTTTGACGAGCGCGGCGCGGTGCGGCGCTACGTGAATGTGTTCCTCAACGACGAGGACATCCGCGCGCTGAGCGGGCTGGACACGCCGGTGAAGGACGCTGACCGCATCATCCTCATCCCCGCCATGGCGGGAGGCTGAAGGCCGTGGCGCTGCGTGAAGAGCAGATCCTGCGCTACTCCCGGCAGATCCTCCTGCGCGAGGTGGGCGGGCGTGGCCAGGCGTCGCTGCTCGCGGGCTCGGCGCGGTTGGATGGCATTGGCGCGTCGGGGCTGACGGCGGCGGCGTACCTGGCGGGAGGTGGCACGCCGGTGACGGGCGCGGGCTCGCTGACGCTGGGGCCCTGGGCGCCGGGCTTCCTGATGGGGCCTTCCGACGTGGGCCTGCCCGTGACGGAGGCGCTGGCCCGCGAGGTGCCCGCGCTGAACCCGGACGCGGCCTCGGTGGGGCAGGGGGGCGGACTGGTGGCGGAGCTGCCCGCGGCGTGGAGTGGCGAAGCGCCCTGGGTGGCCCTGGGCGGTGATGGCATGCGGGCCGCCGTCGTCTTCCGAAGCGCGGAGGGGTGCCTCTGGTGCTTCGGTGAGACGGTGCGGCACCTGGGCTCGCCCCCGGATGGCGCGCTGGGCGTGGCCGTGGGGGCGCTGGGGGCGCTCGTGTTCCAGCGGCTGCGGCTGGGCCTGGGGCCCGCGTTGGGAGGCCGGTGGCTGGTGGCGCCCGGCACCGTGGAGGAACTGGCGCTGCGCAGGTGCTCACGCTGCGTGGGCCGTGAGGCGCCTGGCGCGCCGTGAGTCGCTGGCCCGGGCACATCCTCACCGAGCTCGGCCGGCACCTGGAGGCCGCGTATCCCCTCGAAGGCTGTGGGGTGATCCTCCGCGCGGAAGGGACAGGGGCCCTGCGCATCCGTCCCTTGCGTAACGCCGCCGGGAACCCGCGGATGGCGTACGCCTTCGCGCCCGAGGAGTGGCTGGCCGTCTGCATCGAAGCGGATGCACGGTCAGAGCGAGTGGTGTGCGTGTTCCACTCGCATGTGGATGCACCGGCGACCTTCTCCCAGGAGGACCTGCTGCGGGCGGCTCCGGACGGGTGTCCGTTGCTCCCCGATGTTTCCTATCTCATCGGATCCATACACCGCGGCTGTGTTCACTACGTGTCGGAGTATGAGTGGCGTGCGGGAAACTTCGTGTCACGGACGCCCTGAAAAGTTCATTGCAGAATCGAAAAAGCCTTGTCTGAGCAGGCACTTGAATGCCCGTCACCCCCACCTGCGGAAAGGTGGGCGCGAATTGTCAAGTGGCCGGGTTTTCGTCTATAACCGCGTCCATCTTCTGGATCTGCGGCGTCCCTACGAGCTTGCAAGAAGTGCTCCGGACGCAGGGAGTAGACGACCCATATGGCCTCCAACACTGGTTTCACCCTCTGGCTGACCGGCATGTCCGGTACCGGGAAGAGCACCACCGCCGCCTACATCGCCGCGCGCTTGCGGCAGGTGGGCCGCAACGTCGAGATCCTCGACGAGGGTGAACTCGGCGAGGCGCTCTGGGCGGGGCTGGGGGATGGCAAGGAGGACCGGACGACCGTCGTGAAGCGGCTGGGCTTCGTGGCGAGCCTGCTGACGCGCAACGGCGTGGCGGCGCTGGTCCCCTGCGTCAGCCCCTACAAGCCGGGCCGCGAGGAGAACCGCCGGACCATTGGCCGCTACGTGGAGGTCTACGTCGACTGCCCGACCGAGAAGCTCATCGAGCGCGACAGCACGGGCCGCTACAAGAAGGCGCTCAACGGGGAGATCCCCAACTTCATCGGCATCACCGAGCCGTACGAGCCGCCCAACTCGCCGGAGGTCACCATCCACTCCGACGTGGAGTCGGTGGAGGACGGCGCGGCGAAGATCTTCCAGTCGCTGCTGGACCTCGGCTACATGACCACCGAGGAGCTGAAGATCATCACCGGCAAGAAGATGAAGGCCAACCCGCTGCCGGCGAAGGGTGAGAAGGCGGAGAAGGCGGAGAAGGGCGGCGCCAAGGCCCGCCGCGCCGAGGAGTCCAAGCCCGCGGCGAAGGCGCCGAAGGCGGACAAGGGCGCCAAGGCCCGTCCGGCCACGCGCGCGGCTCGGGTGGCGAAGCCGGCGGCGAAGAAGGCCTCGAAGCGGAAGGCTCGCTAGGCGGCTGGGCTTCCGGGCCTTGGGTTTCATTCCTGAAGGGCTCCAGGTTGCCGCGCAACGACGCGTGCAATCCGGGGCCCTTTGGTTTTAGGAGAGCTTCATGTTGAGCCCCGAGCGGATCCAGTCCCTGTGTGAGTCCTCGCGCCCCAAGCTGGAGTCGATGCGCGCCGCGCTGCGGGTCCATGGCAGCGCGCTGGTGGCATTCTCTGGCGGCGTGGATTCGACCTTCGTGCTGAAGGTGGCGGTGGAGGAGCTGGGCGACCGGGCGCTCGCGCTCACCGCGCTGTCCGCGTCCGTGGCGCCGGAGGAGGCCGACGAGGCGCGCGCGCTAGCGGAGCGGCTGGGCGCCCGGCACGTGGTGCTGGGCAGCAACGAGCTGGCGAATCCGGAGTACGCGGCCAACCCGACGAACCGCTGCTACTTCTGCAAGACGGAGCTGTATGACATCTGCGAGGCGCAGCGGAAGTCGCTGGGACTGGCCGTGGTGCTGGACGGCTTCAACGCGGACGACTTCAAGGACCACCGGCCCGGCCACAAGGCGGCGCAGGAGCACCGGGTGGTGTCACCGCTGGCGCAGGCGGGGCTGACGAAGGAGGAGATCCGCGCGTGGAGCCAGTCGCTCGGGCTGCCGACGTGGGACAAGCCGCAGATGGCGTGCCTGGCGTCGCGGATTCCGTATGGCACGGCGGTGACGCGGGACCGGTTGCTGCAGATCGCCGCCGCGGAGTCGGAGCTGCGCAAGCTGGGCTTCCGGCAGTTCCGGGTGCGGTACCACCAGGACGTGGCGCGGCTGGAGGTGGCGGCGGAGGAGTACGAGCGCTTCCTCGCGGCGGACGTGCGGCAGCGGATCAACACCGCGTTCCTATCGCTGGGGTTCAAGTTCGTGGCGCTGGATTTGGAGCCGTTCCGCTCTGGCCGGATGAACGACGCGGCGGGGGTGGTGAGGCCGGGGGCCACGGGCAAGCCGGACGGGTTCCCGCTGCCCGTGGTCAGTTGAGCCGCGTCTCGTCGGCGGTGGTCATGCGGCTTGGGGAGCGGCTCACAGCCCGGTGAGGAGGTGGACGCCGCGCTCCCGTGCCAGGGCCTCCCTGGCCTCCGTGGAGACCGCGGTGCCTCTCAGGTCGAGCTCCCTGAGACGCGGCAGCTTGCGCAGCGCTGGCAGGCCGGCGTCGGTGACCTTCGTGCGTGTCAGGTAGAGCGTGCGGAGCGAGCGGGGGAGGTGGCCGAGCGCCTCATCGCCGGTGTGTCCGCCCGCGAGGCTCAGCCAGACGAGCCTTGAGAAGCCCTGGAGCGCATGCTGTCCCTTTACTTCGAGCCAGGTCGCGCCCAGGTCGAGCGTCGTGAGCCGCGCCAGGGTGTGCAGGCTCGCGAGGCCGGAGCCATTGACGAGCGTTCCCGCGACATGGAGTGCCTCCAACTCTGCCAGCCCGGCGAGTTGGCCCAACCCCACGTCTGTCAGGAGCGTGCGTTCAGCTTTCAATGAATGGAGGCCGGGAAAGGCTTGCCGTATGGCTGGCACCCATTCGTCAGTGAACCCTGTCTTGCTCAAGTCCAGATGTCGCAAGCGTGGGCGGGACCCCAGGTTGTTCAGCGCCTCCAGCCCAATCGGCGTGTGGCTGAGCGCGAGCCTCGTCAGTTGGCTGAGGGGCGCGAGTGCCATGAGGGAGTCGTCAGTCAGCGCGAGGCCTGTGAGCCAGAGCGCTTCGAGCGCCACCAAGGTGCTCAACTCTTGAAGTCCCGTGCCCGTTACGGCCGTGCGCGAGAGGTCAAGCTCTCTCAATTCGTTGAGTCCTCGAAGATGGCGCAGCGCTGAGTTGCCCACGAGCGTGTCGTCGAGGTGGAGCGCCTCCAGTCGAGAGCTGCCCGCGAGGTGGCGAAGGCCCGCACCTCGGATTCGCGCCTTGCTGAGAACCAGCGCACGAAGCGCGGGCAGGTTCGCGAGGTGGAGCAACCCAGCGTCCGTCACCTGCGTGCTGCCCAGGTGGAGGGCTTCCAGTTCACGCAGCTCCGCGACGTGCACGAGGCTGGTGTCCGAGGCGGCGGTGCGGGCAAGGCCCAGCCGCCTGAGGGAGGGCATGTCGTTGAGGCCGCGGAGCCCGGCGTCCGTGACTTTCGTGCCGCTGAGGTTGAGCGTGTGCAAATGGGCGCCCGGAAGCAACGCAAGGACGGTGTCGTCCACCGCGGTATCGGAGAGGTCCAGTTCCTCCAGCCCCGGTTGCCTCGCGAGGAATCCAAGTCCCTGGGATGTGACGGCTGTTCCAGCGAGGCCCACTCGACGCAGGGTGGTGTGCTCCGACAGCGATGCAAGGCCTTCGTCCGAGACAGGCGTTTCGTTCAGCCGCAGCACTGCCAGCTGTCGCATTCGTTTGAGAGGAGCCAGCCCCGCGTTGGTGACCCGGGTGGCATCGAGGTGCAGGGCCTCAAGCTGAGTCGCGTGTTCCAGCGAGGCAAGGTGCGCATTTCCGAAGTCCGTGCCAGACAACTGTAGCGCGACGACACCGGAATCCTGGAGCAGGGCCGCGAGCAGCCCGGGTGCTGGGACGCCGACAGCGCCAAAGGACAATTCGGGCACGCGATGCTCGCGCAACACGGCGGCGATCTCGCGAGCCTCCGCTTCGGTACGCACGGGGCGCAATGGTTCTGCGTACCAGTTGCCCATGTCAGGCGGGGTGAAGCCTTCGGGCCCGGGTGGTAACTGCCCGAACTCAACGCTGGTCCCATCCGGCTCCAGGCGGAACAGCGTGAGGAGCGGACCGGGATCCGTCAGCACGACGGGGCGCGAGGAAGGAGAGGGAATGACGAGCGCGGGACGGGTGGCGCAGGCCGTCACGACGAGAATCAGTCCTGCGAGCCATGGAGTTCCCATATGCATAGTGAGAGATCAATCCCTCCAAGCGATCAGGTCAATGTGTATCCTGTATGTGTGGCGGTGCCATGTGGGCGTGCGAACGGGGGCCCACCTTGCACCTGGTTGCCTCAGCGCTGGTCGCGGCGGATGACGGCCGGAGTCAGTCCGGTGAGCCGGCGGAACACCGTGGTGAAGTGGCTCTGCGAGCTGAAGCCAACCGCGAGCGCGATGTCCCCCAACGGCAGCGACGAGTTGCTCAACAAGTCGCGCGCCCGCTCCACGCGGCGTTGCTGCACCCACGCGTGCGGCGTCATGCCGGTGGACTGGCGGAAGGCGCGGGTGAAATGAAAGACGCTCAGCCCGGAGCGCTGGGCGAGCTCACCCACGCGGATGGGCTCAGCAAGGTGCGCGTCCGCGTAGAGCTGCACACGGCGGAGCGCGGCGGGGGAGAGCCCGCCTCGCTGGCGTGCCGCCCGTGAGGTCCCCGGCTCCTGGAGCAGTCTGGCCACCCGCGCCGCGTGCCGGTCCTGGATGGCCCGCGCCGCTTTCAGGAACCCCGCGATGATCCGCAGGTGCTCCTCCGGCAGCGCCGCCATGAGCTGGTGTCCGTCCGCCTGCAGCGGCCCCCAGAGGGTGTCGATCCACTCCCGAGCATGCGCGGTGAGCACCAGCCGCTGGCCACCACCGGCCGCTTCCCGCTGGACGTAGCCCGCCAGTTCCAACCGCGCCACGTCGGCTTCTCGGGCGACGGCGTCCAGGGGCGTTGGGCCCCCGAAATGAAGCTGCGCCAGGCACCCAAGATCCGCGCGCCCGAGCGCCAGGACCTTCCCGACGGTGGCATCGAACTGCGCGGATGCATCCTGGAACTGCACGACGTCCGAGCCAATCTGTTCGAGCAGGGCGGGGTGAGGGCTCATCGGGAACTCCGCAGGAAGGCGAAAAACGACGCAAGGGCACGAAAGACGCTCGCATGCCCAGGACCGCATCCTGGCGGCATGATCAACCTGAAGCCCACCATCGCGGCAACCGTCCTGTGGCTCTTCGTCATCGTCCTGGGCATCGCCTTCGGCGCGGGCCTCTATGAGCACCGCGTCTCGTTGCCCCGATGGCTCGACACCCTGGGTGGACACTGGTCCGCGGACGCCGCGCGGCAGGACGACGTGGGCCTTCGCTTCTGGGCCTTCGTCACCACGGGGCCGCTGACGCTGCTCACCCTGGCGAGCCTCTACTTCGCATCCCAGGCCACCGGCCCGCTGCGCGTCTGGTGGCTCGGAGCCGCGTTGGCGGCGCTGGCCGACCGGCTCCTGACCTTCTCGTATTTCATCCCCACGATGGTGCGGTTGCTGCAATCGCCCGACAACGCCGCCGCCGTGGAGACCGCGATGACCTGGGCCCGGATGAACCACTTGCGCCATGCGCTCAGCGCGGGGGCCTGGCTCTCCGCGCTCCAGGCGCTGTCATGGCTCCGGTGGAAGGGCGGCGCGTAGGCACACCATTCGGTTCCGGGTGATGTCCCACGCCCGGACGCGCCACGACAGGGCAGGGGACCCTGGACGGACGCATCCCAAGCCCGGACCCTGTTAGAACCGAGAGCCGCGCCATGGCCCGCGAACACTCCCCATCCCCCCAAACGGCTCTCCGCCTGATCAGCACCTGCGCCGTGCTCCTGCCCGTAGCCGCCAGCGCCGCGGAATACGTGGACGCGCCGTACGCGGATCGCCGCGCCTACTCGCTGATCCTCGGCCCCGGCGCCTCCTATACAGAGTCCATTGATCGCTCAGAGTCCGACGCCGAGAAGGGCGGGGACGCGCACCTGGACCTCGGGGCCAGCCGCACCGTGGGCTACGACGGGGACGAGGTCTTCGTGGTGATCCGCGGCAGCCTGCGCGGCCCGGATCTCTCGGTGGCCGGAGGCTTCCGGAACTTCTACGGCGATGGGTCCTGGCAGACCTTCTATGATCTGGGCCTGCTGATCAGGCCGTTTTCTGGGCCGTGGCTGGGGCCTCGCGTAGCGTTGGGCATGCGACACACCTTCTCCGAGCGGCTCGCGGTGTTCGGGGGACTCGGGCTTTCGCTCGGGTTTGGCGCGGGCCTGCGCGGAGACGCCGAAGCCTTCACCGGGGTTCAGTGGATCTTCCCGGTCGGATCGAAGTGAATTTCTTGCGATCAGACCGACCTGTGAGAATGTGTGTGCATCTGTAGGAGGTCGCGCACATGGAAATGAATCCCCGCCTTACTTCAGTGGTCTTCCGGCTCAACCGCGAGAAGCTCGACGCCCTCAAGGATCTGTCGCGCACCACGCGCATCCGTCAGAGCGAGTACCTCCGTGAGGCGATCTCCGATCTGCTCGCGAAGTACGAAGAGCGGCTCGTCGACTGAAGACGGCCGTCCGGGCCCCACCGCGCGTCACCCGAGGTGGAAGGGTGGCTCCAGCGGAAGCCCCGGGGGAAGGAGACGCTCCCCGGCGCTGAAGGGGTCCACACCGGGAGGGTAGCGGACCTCCCAGAGGACCAGGCCGTGCGCGGGCGCCTTGAAGCCCTCCATGGCCCGCCCCGTCTCGAGCGCCGCGAGCCACGCCTCTTCCGGCAGCAGCCCCGCGGCCACCTTCAACGCGCTCCCCATCAAATAGCGGATCTGGTAGCGCGCGAAGCCGTCCCCACGCAGCCGAGCCTCGTAGAGCCCACCGCCCAGCGCATGCAGGGTGGCGGACTCCAGCGTGCGAGGCTTGCGTGGACTGGACTTCTCATGGAACGCGATGAAGTCCCGCGTCCCCTCCGCCGAGCGCAGCAGCGCCCCCAGCCGCTCCGGCGCCACCGCCGTGGCCTGGAACAGCGGCTCCGCGGACACGTCCAGCGCATAGGGCGCCCATTCGGGCGTCACGGCCCCACCCAGTTGGAGCCGGTAGCGGTACTCCTTGCCGCAGGCGCTCCACTGCGCATGGAACGACGTGGGTCGGCGTACCCCACACAAGCCCAGCCCCGGCGGCAACCGGGGCGGGAGCCGTTTCTCCAGGGACTCCGCCGAATCACCCGCTTCCAGCCGGACGCTCACCACCTGCATCCGGGCGTGGACGCCCCGATCCGTCCGCCCTGAAGGCATCAACGTCGCCGGCACCCCCACGGACCGCAGCGCCTCTTCCAGGGCTGACTGGACGGTGGGGCCCTCGGGTTGGCGCTGGAAGCCACGGAAATTTCCGCCGCGATACCAGATCCACAGTGCGACGGGAATTCGCTTGGAGGTGGAGGGGAGCACGCCGTTGCTTGGGTGTGGGGAACCACGGGATACTCGCGCGCGAAATGGCGGCTGGACAAGACCTTGCGGCGGACGTGGACGGACTTTGGCTCTTCAAGCACGGGGACCTCGTCCTGGGGCCTGTCAGTGGGACCCAAATCGTGGAGAAGCTCACCTCGGGTGAGCTGACGCTGGACACCCTGGTGGCGCCCGCCGGAGAGCGGGACTTCCACCCCATGTCGGAGGTGGACGCCTTCCGCGTGCACGTGGCCCGGGCGGAGGCGCGCGCCCGCGTGGACGCCGCCGTCGTGGTGGAGCGCGCGAAGTCCGCGAAGCGCCTGAAGATTCTCGGCGGCGCCGCCGTGGTGGGCGTGGTGGTGCTGGGCATCTTCGGCGTCCAGGTGGCGCGCAATGCCGCGGTCCACGGCTGGTTCGGCGGCGGCGAGGTCCAGACGGACGACTTCGAGATGGGCGAAATCACCATCCGCGTGGCCCAGGCCCGCGTGGATGAGGAGGAGCTCTTCGAATACCCCGGCCATGTCGCCCGCCGTCCGGGCACGGGCGAGCCCGGTGTGAAACCCGCCACCGGCAGCAGCAGCCCTGGCAAGGTGGCCATGGCCTCCACCACCCGGGCGCCGGTGGACCGGAAGCCTCGCCCCGGGGGCAGCGTGAGCACGGACCCGGAGGGCATGGAGATGACGCAGCAGTTCGACCAGTCCGCCATCAACCGGGTGGTGGCCAGCAACAAGTCCACGCTCTTCCGCTGCTTCAAGGAAGAGGCGGCGCGCACCCCGGGCCTCTACGCCAAGGTCCCCATGGAGTTCGTCATCGGGAACGATGGCCGGGTGAGCAAGCTGTGGGTGGACAACCACCAGTTCAAGAAGGGCCCACTCTACGAGTGCATGCTGGCGGAGATGAAGAAGTGGCCGTTCCGCGCCTACGAAGGCGAGCAGGCCACGGTGGGCCTGTCGTTCACCATCGGCAAGCGGGGGTAGGGTCACTTTCTTGCCGCCACCCCGGGCATGCCCGATACCGTGGGCATGTCCGCCGCATCCGTTGCTGAGACCGAAATTGCGAAGAAGGCGCTGAGCGTCCCGCCGGGAACCTTCCGTCACACCGTGCTGACGGCCGCCAAGCGCTTCAAGTCCACCTGGGCCGAGCTGGGAAAGCTCCTGGTCCAGGTCCGGGACGAGGCCAAATTCGAGGAGTGGGGCTACCCCTCCTTCGAGTCCTATTGCCTCAAGGAACTGCACATCAAGAAGCAGACCGCCTTGAAGCTCACCCGCTCGTTCAGCTTCCTGACCAAGCACGAGCCCGAGGAGGAGCTGACCGCACAGGAGTTCCCCCAGCGCGCACCCGCGTTCGAGGTCATCGAAGTCCTCGCGGACGCGGAAGAGCGGGGCCAGTTGTCGCCCACTGAATACAAGTCCCTGCGCGACAGCATCTGGAGCCCGGAGAAGAACCCGGCCGAGCTGAAGAAGGAGTTCGCCGAGCGCTTCCCCCGTCCCCCGCCGGAGCCGCCTCCGGAGAGCGCCCAGGTGCGGAAACTGGCGCAAATGGCCCGCAAGCTCGCGAGCGAGCTGTCGGGGAGCCGTCGGATTCCGAACGCCGTCGCCGAGCGGGCAGCCGCCCTGGCCGAAGACCTCGAGGACATCGCCTCGGGCGTGACGGACGCCTGAGCCGCTGTTACTGAACGCTGACCCGTGGCCGGGGCTGTACGCTCGGCAACGGGCCTGTACCGCCGGGCTTCCTGCCCGAAGGGGAGGGCCCTATAGTGGTTCAGGGCCGCGTGAAGGTGGGCCTGACGGCTGTTCGAGACGTGGGCAGGCCGTGCGGGTAGGGGAGCGGTGGACGGCGAAGGAGGCTCCGGGTGTCCGGAGCCGGCGAACTCGGAGGCGGCAGTGAAGAAGGAGCACCACGTCAACCTGTCTTGTTCGTTCTGCGGCAAGTCGCAGCGCGAGGTCCGCAAGCTCATCGCGGGCCCGACGGTCTACATCTGCGACGAATGCATCAAGCTGTGTAACGACATCATCGCGGACGAGAACGAGCGCGAGGAGGGCAAGCCCCAGGTCAGCTTGCCGACGCCGGCGGAGATCAAGGCGTTCCTCGACGACTACGTCATCGGACAGGACCAGGCGAAGAAGGTCCTCGCGGTGGCGGTGTACAACCACTACAAGCGCATCTATCAAAAGAAGCCGACCTCTCGGCCGCGTCCGGGCGTCAAGGGCCCCACCGGCGAGGAAGTGGAGCTGAGCAAGAGCAACATCCTGCTCATCGGTCCCACGGGGAGTGGCAAGACGCTGCTGGCCCAGTCGCTGGCGCGCTTCCTCAACGTGCCCTTCACCATCGCCGACGCCACCAGCCTCACCGAGGCCGGCTACGTGGGCGAGGACGTGGAGAACATCATCCAGAACCTCCTCCACAACGCCGACTACGACGTGGAGAAGGCCTCGCGCGGCATCGTCTACATCGACGAAATCGACAAGATCGCCCGCAAGGGTGACATGCCCAGCGCCACCCGCGACGTGGGCGGCGAGGGCGTGCAGCAGGCCCTGCTGAAGATCATCGAAGGCACCCGGGCCAACGTCACGCCGCGCGGCGGGAAGAAGTACAACCAGCAGGAGTACGTCCAGGTCGACACGACGAACATCCTGTTCATCTGCGGCGGCGCCTTCCACGGCATCGACGGCGTCATCAAGCGCCGCGTGGGCGAGAAGGGCCTCGGCTTCGGCGCGAAGATCACCCACCGCGAGGAGCGCAGCGTGGGTGAGCTGCTGGCGCTGACCGAGCCGGAAGACCTGATGCGCTTCGGCATGATTCCGGAGTTCATCGGCCGCCTGCCGATGATCGCCACGCTGAACGACCTGAAGGAAGAGGACCTGGTCATCATCCTCGCCCAGCCGAAGAACGCCCTGGTGAAGCAGTACCAGAAGCTCTTCGAGATGGAGAAGGTGAAGCTGACCTTCACGAAGGAGGCGCTGCGCGCCATCGCCCGCGAGGCGATGCGCCGTCACTCCGGAGCGCGCGGCCTTCGCGCCATCCTGGAGGATGCCATGCTGGAGATCATGTACGACGTGCCGTTCCGCGAGGGCGTCAAGGAGTGCAAGATCACCGAGCAGGTCATCACCAAGCACGAGGCGCCCCAGCTCGTCATGGAGAAGGAGAAGAAGACGGCCTAGCGGCGTCTGCCTTCTCCTGGTGTCCCGAGGCCCTGCTTCCCTCACGGAAGGTGGGGCCTTCGCTTTGTCAGGGCGCGGGCAGGGTGATGATGAACTCGGCCCCGGCGCCGGGCGCGCTCTCCACGCGGATGTCGCCCTGGTGCTCCTGGACGATGTCGTGGCACAGCGACAGCCCCAGCCCCGTCCCCACGCCCGCGGGCTTGGTGGTGAAGAAGGGGTGGAAGAGCTTCTCGCGGAGGTCCTCGGGGATGCCCGGCCCGTTGTCGCGGATGCGCAGCTCCACCTTGGCTCCGACGCGGTGGGTGCTCAGGTGCACCTGGGGCGTGAAGCCCGCGCCCGCCTGCTGCTGATGTTGCGCCGCGGCGTAGAACGCGTTGTCGAGGATGTTGGTGAGCAGACGGCTGATGTCGCTGGCCACCAGCTCCACGATGCCCACGGTGGGGTCCAACGTGGTCTCCATCTTCACGCTGGCCCCGCCCGGACGGCTGCGCAGGCCCTGCACGGCCAGGTTCACGCTGTCGCGCACCAGCAGGTTGAGGTCCGACTTGGAGCGGGTGCCCTCTGACTTGCGCGAGTGCCGGAGCATCGTCTTGATGATGTCCGAGGCGCGCTTGCCGTGGCTGTGGATGCGCTGGGCGTTCTGCTTCAAGTCCTGGAGCGTCTCCAGCACGTCCTCGCGGGCCTCGCTGTCGAGCCGGTCCGCCATGCCCTTCAGCGACTCCTCCAGCTCGCCGGCCAGCCGTGAGGACAGGTTCGAGAAGTTGTTCACGAAGTTGAGCGGATTCTGGAGCTCATGGGCGATGCCCGCGGTGAGCGCGCCCAGGGACGCGAGCTTCTCCTGCGCCACCAACTGGCGCTGCATCTCCTGCAGCCGGGTGAGCGTCTCCGCCAGCTCGGCGTTCTTGTGCTGGATTTCGGCCGTGCGCTCCTCCACGCGGCGCTCCAGCGTCCGGCTGTACTCCTCCAGGCTGGCGTAGAGGTCGGCGTTCTCCAGGGAGATGGCCGCCTGGAACGACAGCAGGCGCAGGACCTCCAGCCGCTCCGGGGTGAAGGCGCCTCGCGTGGCGTCGTTCTCCAGGTAGAGCACGCCCGTGAGCGCGCCCTGCTTCAACAGCGGGCTGCACAGCAGGGACTTGGGCTGGGCGCTGCGGACGTAGGGGTCCTCGGAGAAGGGCTCTTCGGCCGAGGCGTCGTGGAGGAGCACCGTCTCTCCGGTGCGCACCACGTAGTGGATGATGGAGGTCGGCAGCGACGCGGAGGCCTCCATGGGGATGGGCGCCTCGAGCACCACGCCATCGCCGTCCACGGAGCCCTCCGCCGCGATGACCAGGCCCTCGGTCCGCTTCAGCAGCAGCAGGCCCCGGCGCGCGCCCGCGTTCTCGATGACCAGCGTCATCAGCTTGCGCAGCAGCTTGCCCAGGACGATTTCGCCGGACAGCGCGCGCGCCGTCTTGATGACGGACGCCAGGTCCAGCGCGGCCAGTGACGTCTCCGTGAGGGCATCCGTGGGCGTGGGCGTCGGGGCGGACGGCAGGAGCCGGGGGTGCTCCCGCTCCAGCCGTGCCGCGACGGCGCGGGCGCCCCAGCGCAGGTAGGCGGCGCGGGCTTCCTCCAGGTAGGTGCGGGCCACGCGCTCGCGGGCCTGCGTCAGGTGGAACCGTGCTGCGGCCTCGCAGGCCACGCCCTCGTCGAGCGACAGGCCGTATTGCCGCGCCAGCCGGATGGCCCGGTCATACGCATCCGCGGCCGAGTCCCCCTGGCCGTCCAGGCGGGCCCGCTCCGCGTCCAGCAGCTCCGCCCGGGCGCCATAGTTCATCGGGGCGATGCGGGCCCAGCCGCGCATGGACTTGCGGATGGCGTCGATGGCCCGCGACGAGCGAAGCCGGTCCAGCGGCCCCAGCGTGGGGTGGACGGCCATGAGCGCCAGGCCCTGGAAGAACTTGTACCAGGGCAGGTAGATCTGCCCGGCGATGAGCTCCACTTGCGTGTCCACCGCCGCGGCGCTCTCCAGCGCGCCGCGCGCGTCGCCCCAGAGCCACCGGCGCAGGGTGCGCAGCACGTCACAGGTGGCGATTCCGTTGCCGTAGTCGAGCTGCCGGTACGGCGCGACCAGCTCCTCCTCGCGGGCCTCCACGTTGCCGGTGAACGCGCCCGTGAGCGAGTCAAGCGTGTGGCGCATGTACTCGGTGAAGAGCACGTTCTTGTGCCGGTGCGTGGCCAGCGTGTCCCGGAACCGGTCCATGCGCGGGCCACCGTCGGCCAGGCCGTCCCGGGCGATGAGGGCGGTGGCGCAGCCCGCGCTGGACGCATAGCCGAAGTACTCGATGTCGCCCGTCTCCTGGCCCTTCTGCGCGGCGGCGAGGAAGTCGTCGACGCAGGCGGACAGCGGCTCCTTCCAGTGCCGGATGAAGAGGTTGAAGACGAAGGTCACCATGGCCCGCAGGCTCTCCGCCTGGAAGCGGTCCAGCGTCTTCAGCGCCAGCCGGCCGTAGCGGAAGCCCTCCTCGGGGTTGCCCAGGTGCACGCTCAGCATCAGCCCATAGCCCACGTAGCCGAACGCGGCCACGCCGGTGGCGCCGTGGCGGATGGTGAGCTGGAGCACGCGGAGCACCACCAGCGGGAAGAGCAGCGGGCGGGCCATGAAGGCCAGCGAGGACAGCTTCACCAGCAGGCGCAGCGTGGCGAGCAGGAGCGGGTCGGTGCACTCGGGGAGGGCCGCCAGGTCCTCGGGCTTGCGCAGGCCCAGGCGCAGCTTCGTCTTCGCCACCGCGGCCAGGACGTGCGGCTGCTTCGGGTTCGCGGGCAGGGGCTGGCCCAGCTTGCGCAACACCTCCAGGCCCAGGTCCACGCCGCGCGAGTGCTCGCCCCGGTGCGCGAGGCATTGGAGGCGGACCTCCTGCACCCGGACCTCCTCCGCGCCATCCACCGCGTGGGCCAGCGCCGCCGCCGCCAGCCGCTCCATCAGGTCGAAGTCCGCGGCGAGGTACGCCGCTTCGGCCGCGTCGACGTGCAGGTCGAAGGTGAGCCGCCGGTCCTTGCGCCAGCCGTCCTCGCCCAGCAGGGACAGGCCCGTGCTCAGCAGGCGCAGGGCCGCGGACCAGGCGCCTCGGGACTTGGCGCTGCGGCCGGCGCGCAGGTCCAGCTCCGCCACGCGGTGGCGCTCCTGCGCGTCGTGGAGCACGGGCAGCGCCAGGTGGAAGTGGCTGACGAGCTCGGGGAGCCCTTCGTCGAGCCGCTCCGGGGGCGTGTGCCGCAGGAGCAGCCGGCCGATGCGGGCGTGGATCTCCGGGTGCACGTCCTCCGGAATCAGCTCCAGCGCGGCCTGCTGCACGCGGTCATGGGTGAACTGATACGTGCCCCCGCTGTCGAGGTCGGCGTCGTCGATGGGCGTCACCAGCCCCGCCTGGAGCACTTCGACGAGCCCCTTCTCGGCCGCCTCATCCGTCCGCTCCAGGACGATGGCCAGGCTGCGCAGGTCGAACGTATGACCCAGCGCCGCGGCCATGGGCAGCAGCGCCTGCGCGGCGGAGCTCAGCTCGCGGATGCGGGAGGTGAGCAGGGCCACCACGCCGTCACTGAAGTCCTGTCCACGCAGCGCGCTGGCATCCCACCGGAAGCCACCGCCGTCCGCGTCGAAGCGCACCAGCCCGCGCTCGTAGAAGGTGCGCAGGAGCTGCACCGCGTGGAACGGATTGCCTTCGGTCAGCGACAGCACCAGGTCGTCGAGCTGCGCGTCGGGTTGGCCCTCGGCGGGAGGGAACACGTCCGCGACCAGCTTCGTCATGTCCTCGGGCGACAACGGCGCCAGGTCGATGCGATGGACCGGCGTGCCGTGGTCCTGCAGCGCGCGGGCAAGGGACTCCAGGGGGTGGTCGGGGCCCAGCGCCTCCGAGCGGCAGCCCGCGACCACGAGCAGGTGCTCGATGTCCCGGTCCGTCAGGAGCAGCCGCAGCAGTTGGAGGCTGGCGCTGTCCGCCCACTGGAGGTCGTCCAGGACGAGGACCAGGGGATGCTCCCGGGTGGAGAGCGCGGCCACCAGCTTGCGCAGGACGAGCTGGAAACGCAGCTCCGACTCCGCGGGCCCCAATTCGGGCACGGGGGGCTGGTCCCCGAGCACCAGCGCCATGCGAGGCACCGCGTCCACCACGAGCCGGCCCATGCCGCCCACGGCTTCGAGGAGGCGGTGTTGCCAGGTCGCCAGCTCCTGCTCCTGTCCGCCCAGGAGTCCGCGGGCCACTTCGCGGAAGGATTCGAAGATGCCGCTGTAGGGCGTGTCGCGGATGAGCTGGTCGTACTTGCCGCGGGCGAAGTGGCCCTGGCGCTCCGCGACGGGGCGCTTGAGCATCCCGGTGAGGGCCGACTTGCCCATGCCCGCCGCGCCGGAGACGAGGACGAAGGCGGAGCGGCCCGAGGCGGCGCGCTCGAAGGCGTCGCGCAGGGCGGCCTGCTGGGGCTCGCGGCCGTAGAGCTTCTCGGGGACGGCGAAGCGCTCGGGGACGTCCTTGGCGCCCAGCATGAAGGCGGGGACGGGGCCCGGGCCCTCCAGGGCGCTCAGGCAGCGCTGGAGGTCCGCCACGAGCCCGTAGGCGCTCTGGTAGCGGTCCTCGGGGGACTTGGCGAGCAGCTTGAGCGCGATGTCGGACAGGGGCTGGGGGAGCTCGGGTTCGACGCTGACGGGCGGCGGCGGGGGCAGGGCGACGTGGGCGTGGATGAGGCCCAGCGCGTCCGTGTCCGCGAAGGGGCGGCGCCCGGTGAGCAGCTCGTAGAGCACCACGCCCATGGAATAGAAGTCCGCCCGCGAGTCGACGCTGCGGTGGGTGCGTCCGGTGCCCTCGGGGGAGAGGTACTCGAGGGTGCCTTCGAGGCGCTCGGGGGCGAGCGGCGCGACCTCGGCGCGAGGCCTGCGCGTGGCGAGGGTGAAGCTGGTGAGCTTCACGGACTCGCCATCCGAGCCCACGAGGATGCTGCTGGGGTTCAGGTCCCGGTGGAGGATGCCCTGCTCGTGGATGGCGCCCAGGGCGCGCGCCAACGACAGCGCGATGCGGCATGCGGCGCGTGGCTCCACGCGGCCATGGGACAGGCGTTGGGCCAGCGTCGCGTCACCAAAGCCCTCCAGGACGAGCACGGGGGCGCCGTCTCGCGCCTCGGCCCAGGCCAGGGGTTGGAGGACGCCGTCGAGGTTCAGGGCGTTCGTCAGCTCCCACTCGTGGCGAAGCCGCGTGGTGGCGGAGGGGCTCCGCGCCGCGTCGGGGACCTTGAGGATGACCGAGGCGCCGTCTTCCTCGCGTGTCGCGCGCAAGAGCTGGAAGGCGCCCGCGGTGGTGACGTCTCTGCTGCTGATGCGGTAGCCGGGTACATCCGTCATTGCTTCACCCGTGCGCGCAGGAGCGCACTCCCCGTTGAGGCGAGGGAGGGTAGCCCTGGCACTGGGGGCTCGCAACCGAGCGCGGGTGCCGTCGGCGCGGATGTCTGGCCGCAGGCCGGAGTGGAGCGGGCCTCGCGGGTGTGCGATGGATCGCGTCACCGTGCTGAGACCCTCTGGGATGGCTGGCCTGGCTGCACGAAGCGGCGGACGACGCGCGCTCGTCATTGGGAGTGGTTTCGGTGGATTGGCCGCGGCCATCCGGCTGGCGGCCCGTGGGTGGCGCGTCACGGTGCTGGAGCGGAGAGATGGACCGGGCGGGCGAGCGAACGCCTTCCAGCAGGACGGCTTCACGTTCGATGCGGGCCCCACGGTGATTACGTGTCCGCACCTGCTGGAGGAGCTGTGGGCGCTGGCGGGGCAACGCATGGCGGACCACGTGGAGCTGCGGCCCGTGGCGCCGCTGTACCGGATGCGGTTCCCGGACGGCTCCACGTTCGACTACCACACGGACCGCGACGCGATGCGCGAGTCCGTGCGGCGGCTGTCTCCGCGGGATGAGGCGGGCTTCCTGGCGCTGTGCGCCCGCGTGGAGCGGATGTACGAGGCGGGCATTGGCACGCTGATGAGCACGCCGGTGCCGGACGTGCTGAGCCTGGCGCCGTTCACCCCCGCGCTGGTGCGAGACGAGGCGTTCCGGTCGATGTTCGGGCTGGTGTCGAAGCACATCCGGGACGCGCGGCTCCAGCAGGCGTTGAGCTTCCATCCGCTGCTGATTGGCGGCAGTCCGTTCGCGACCGCGAGCGCGGTGTACACGTCGATTCAATTCGTGGAGCGGCGCTGGGGGGCGTTCTTCCCGGTGGGCGGCACGGGGGCGCTGGTCCGTGGATTGGTGGCCCTGCTGGAGTCCCTGGGCGGCGAGGTTCGTTACGGCAGTGAGGTGACGGAGATTGCGTTGGAAGGACGGAAGGCGACGGGGGTGAGGCTCGGGGACGGCTCGGGGCTGGCGGCGGACGTGGTGGTGTCGAACGCGGACGCGGCGTGGACGTACCGGTACCTGCTGCCGGGGCATGTCCGGAAGCATTGGACGGATGAGCGCATCAACCGGGCGCGGTACTCGATGAGCGTGTTCCTCTGGTACTTCGGGACGCGGCGTCAGTACCCGGAGGTCGCGCACCACACGCTGCTGTTCGGCAAGGACTTCCGGGGGATGTTTTCAGGGCTGGAGGGGCCTGGGACGCCGTCGGCGGACCCGTTGCTGTATCTGCACAGGCCCACGGCGACGGACGCGGCGCTGGCTCCGGCGGGGCATGATGCCTTCTACGTGCTGGCGCCGGTGCCACACCTGGGGGCGGGCTCGGAGTGGAAGCAAAGGGCGGAGGCATTCCGACGTGAGCTGGAGGAGCGCCTGTCGCGGACCGTGTTGCCGGGGCTGGGGGAGGCGTTGGCGACGTCGCGAATGGCAACGCCGGAGTACTTCCGTGACGAGCTGCGGTCATTCCGTGGGGCCGCGTTCAGCTTCGCGCCCACGTTGATGCAGACCACGTTCCTCCGGGCACAGGCCCGGAGTGAGGACGTGGACCGCCTCTACATGGTTGGAGCGGGCACGCACCCGGGAGCGGGACTCCCCGCGGTGCTGTGCTCCGCCAAGATCGTCGACACCGTGATTCCCCTGGAATAGCGGATTTTTCACGAGACACGGAACGCGGTGATGCATTGGTTATATCTCAGCAGGAGCTTGTTCTGATGAGTGGACTTTATGCCAAGTACTATCTGAGAGGGGATTTCTTTACAGACAGCGCCCTGAAGTCGATGTCGAGCTTTTGACAGAGTCTTTGTTTAATTCTCATGTCAAGTGGATACATATACATTCTATTGTAGACGGAGACTCGAATCATATTTCTCGAGAAGATGTCGCTCTTTGTGTCCCGGAGGAGAGTCTCAATCTTCCTTTCAGGTATGTGGTCGAAGTGGTCGAGGCGGACACAGAGATCGATTAGTGCAATTGAGAGCTCATTTGATTCCTGGAGAACGTCATCGAACGTCCGCTCCAGTTTATCGAGTCCAACAGACCGAGAGATTCGCCTTAGTATGGAAAGGGCGAAAGTTTCACAAACCATATAGACAAGTCTCTTGGCCTTTTCGATGCTTTTTTCGTCCCTAGAGGCGGACGGTCGACGCTCGTTTGAGGGTGTTTCTTTTTCGCCTTGCGACTGAATGAAATCGGCGAACTCGGAGATCGTCGACTCTATGTTGGTTTCCAATATGTCGAAGATTGATTTTAATGTCCTTAGTCCTAAAAGATAGCATTCTTTTGCGATTTCATGCTTTATTTCCCCTTGCAGAGAGCCCGGGGATGTTTTGAGAATTTGGCCAAGTATCTGCATTGTTTTGAATGCGACGTTGAGTCCGATTAAAATATCCAACCCCTCCTTGTCTTCTGATGTTGTCTCTGTTCGGGTGGTGTCTTCTGCCGCTATGCTGGGGTCTGCAGGCTGTAGTTGGTCTTGCATCTTGTCGATTTCGCTATAGAACTCCTCGCGGTTGGCGCGTTCGGAACGATCTGGAAGTGCAAGAGAAATGGAAACTGCATTTAGATTGCGCAGGAAGCCTGAGTTGCCACCAAATTTGAACGGTTGGGCACTCTGAAAAATTGAACGCGAATGTGTGAGCACTGCATCAATGATCTGTGGGTCGCGCGACAGGTAACTGAGAAATATCAGGACGTTTGCTTCCTCTTCCTTATGGATGCGATCTACTAGCGAAGTCAATTCCACTCTGATTTTGGCTGGATTGTTTCGGAGATGGCGTGCAATGAAGTAGTAGTAAGCGTATTTGTACTTGAACTCTATTTCGCTTCCTCTTTGATGAAGGACGCCTGAGTCGATTAGCGCACTGACCATACCCTCAAATGGAATGTTCAGGCGATAGCGATTACAGTAGTCACTGTGTAGTCGCTGGGCTTCTCCGTAGGTGAGTAGCCGTTCGTTTGTGGAGTGCATGTGGAATGCGAGATCTGCTAAGTATGTGTATTTTGTATCAAGATCGATGCTTCTGTTTGTCTCGGAAAGAGAGCGTGTAATTAAGACTTCGTAAAAATAGCCATACGAGGCCGATGTTGTTGCTAGTGGCGTTTCTGCCTCGATCTGCTGTAGGAGCACAAGAAGGAAGAGGGGGTATGCTGGAATGAGGCTTTGTCCAAGCACCGTGGATATTATGGATTCGGCGCGCCGGACTTGATTGGCAATGGTCTCCTCTGACACTTCGCTTTCTCTGCTCAGTTGAAACCATTTCTCAATGAGCCGCGAGCGGAGGAGAAATCCGAACTCAAGAATTTCGTAGTGTCTAAAGTCGACTAGGAAACTAGGGGAGTCGTCGGCATGAGTCGCATCTTCTAGTCGAATCGAATCATTTCCTGTTACTATGACTGATCCATGGGTATTTTTAAGTGCTTCAATAAGATCGCGACGGCCTTTCTTGTTGAGGTTGATTTGGTGGAAGTCATCGACGATGGCGATTCTTTTTTGTTTGTCCTGCGAGGCGAATGATTCAAAACTGGCAAAGGTGTACTGCTCCGACAATGCGTTTTCGATGAGGGTTCTTGTGTTCTTGGTTGTCTGTGGCGATATTTGCGTGCCACTGTAGTAGACGGGGATGGCTCCCTTGGCATAGAGTTGCTGATAGACTGTTTTAGCCAGGGCTGTCCGTCCAGCCTTTTCGGAGCCGAAGATCAAGATGTTTGATCCGCTCAGGGCTGTTTCTGCGATCTCGGTCAGCGTTCGCGTGTGTAGTACTATGTCTTGCTTTGAGTTTACTGGTTTGTATTCACGCATGTTAGGGGAAATGAAGATGTCGTTGAGTGTTATTTTTTCCTTGTATGGATGTGTGAAGTTTGCGCCCGGGTCCCGCAGGAAGTCGGCGAAATCTTTTGTTGCAGAGAAGCCAGGGGCAGGGGGGGGCAGCCCACTTGCGAGTTGTGTCCATGTGTCGGCGGTATTGCGTGCGCGATAGTTTTCGTCATCGATTTCGAAATGGAATACCTTGCGCGTGCGCGATGTGAGATCGATGATGATGTAATTGAATGAGCTGGATTTGAGTTCGTGATCTTGAAGGACGCCGCCTTCGATGTAATCAGATGAGCCCCCAGTGTCGCGGGTGACGGCGTACTGCCCTGTCTCGTGTTCGTGGCCCGTTAAGATGAGGTCAGAAGTGCCTTCGAGCTTTTGGCGAATCTCCCTGGAGTTGTCGGCCCGGAACCAACTAAAGGGGTGGTGAATTAATGTGCAAATTAGAGCGGGGCGTTGTCTGGGGATGTTGAGTATGTGGGGCGGGAATAGCAGGTCTCCTTGTTTTTCTTTCTTTTGCGAAAGCCAGGTCGAGTTGCAACTACGGAGCATTATCTTTGTTTCGGCGACGGTGAAGGTTGTTGTGAATGCGAGGTCGGATATTGTGGTGGAGAGCTTTTTCGTTGTGATTTTGTTGTGGAATTTTCGAAAATCCTCTTGAACGCTCAATTGAGAATCAATGACCTCTTGCTGAGGAAGGATGGTCTCTTTTCCAAGAGTGTCTTTGATTAAGATGTCGCGGATCGCTGTTGATGGGGTGTCGAAATTGCAGTCGTG
Source organism: Myxococcus sp. AM009 (assembly GCF_013372605.1). Taxonomy (NCBI): domain Bacteria; kingdom Pseudomonadati; phylum Myxococcota; class Myxococcia; order Myxococcales; family Myxococcaceae; genus Myxococcus; species Myxococcus sp. AM009. The sequence goes on along the minus strand of NZ_JABXEP010000017.1, from coordinate 1,029 downwards.
GTTTCCTGGCGTGAGTGTGATTTCAATTTCGATTGATTTGAATCTGCTCTTGAGTTCGGCGCGAAGTTGGTTGAGAAATGATTCGGCCATCTCGTATTCGCTCTGCTTTCCTGCGTAGGCTATGTCGCCGGTCACGGCAATGACAAGAAATGAAATTGTTTCGTAGGCAATGGATGTGCTGTTTGCGATTTTTCGCGCTCTTTGTTCGATTGGGTTGGTTCGGCCGGAACGAAAATGAATATCGCTTAGGTGCAGGATTCCGATTTTCATAGTTTGTATCTTTGGGGCTGTCGGCGGTGATGGGATGTTTGGATGGGTGAATTCTGGGAGCCGTGCTGTTCGGTGCTTGCGAACTGTAACTTCATGTGATGGTGCGGAAACAAGCCCCTTGCGGCGTTGTGCTGATGTTGTTGTGGTAGGTGGTTCGAGCGGGTCGTGGCTGACTCCGGAGGCTTCGCGAGAGCGGTCTTTGTTAATGTGGCTGTGGTGCTCCGTGGCAACTTTAGGGCTTGCTCAGAAACTACTTGGCCGATTTCTGCGCCTGGAACGCCTGGAAGCCGATTTCCCGGGCGTGGTGTTGCCGCGCACGTTGGTTGATGCTCGGGTGAACCGTCTGGTTGATGGCCTCGGAACTCCGGTTCCCCAGTCGCGTCAATGCCTTGGCCGCCCCCGGCGGTGCTCTTCGGGCAGCCCTGACTCGACCGGAGAACCGTGTCCCTTCGGCGAGCGTGCGTGAGCGTGCCGCAGGGGGCCAGTAGACTGGGGGCAGGCGTGGAGCGCTGGTGCCTGCGTTGAGGGTCACCCGGACGCGCGGAATTCTGGGCATGGACGGCCCGGCATTCGCGACAGGGGCTGGGTGAGTCAGTTCCCGGACGGCGGTGCATCCGCTGCGGCCAGCGCCTGCTGGTAGTTCCAGGGCATCCACTCGCCCGGGGCTTGCGCCACCGCCTCCGGGTGGCGGAGCAGCGCCACCAGGTAGTCGAAGGGGTTGCCCTCGCATAGCTCGACGGTGTGGATGAGGCTCATGAA